>NZ_BSBO01000006.1:0-113884 GCF_027924685.1 Sellimonas catena | reverse complement strand
AAGACTACCGAAATATCTGCGTAACGCACTCCATCCAGAGTCTATAGGGGCATAAATCACTATTTTGTCATCTGAAATATTGAATTTTCAAGGAGCGAAGCCCATTTCAGGTATGGGAAGTCTTAGTAAGTGAATTTTAGATAGTTGAAAAGAAACGCAAAGCAGGGAGAAAAATTCATGGAAGTATTTTTGAGTATATTAGTAGTATTGATTTTTTATCTTATACTGGTCATATTAATTTCATTGATACGGGCACTTTTTAGTATAAGAAAAGGGAAAAAATATGCTAAGGAAACCTTCCTGTTATTGACCGGAGTAATTACTGTTTTCTTTCTGAAAAGAGAGAGTAAATAGTCAACAGAAAAAATCCAGTTTATATAACGAGTATTTGAACGCTGCAGATATTCTTATTCGATTGTCATGGTAATCAGAATATTATCCAGATTTACTTCCTCTTCATCGTAAGGAGTATTCAGACTCAGATCGCGTGAATACGATATACCGCTGTCATTGGTGACAGGATAGAGGCGGTAGTATTGCTCTTCAGCGGTATCTTCGATTTCAAATGTCTGAAAGCCGTTTAAAGTGCCCTGAAATCCATTAATTGCAAATTCATAACTGTTGATGTCTTCTGTATAGAAAGTTTCAGTATCATTTTCTTCTGCGACATAATTATCTTCGACAATTGCGGTGATCCTGTTTTCGCTGCCCTCCAACCGGATATCTGCATAGTGCCCCTTCTCAGGAGAACATAAGAATTCGGTGAGCTTCTCCCAGGTGTGCTGCTCCGTATTGGAATGGTAGATATTGAATACAACCTCCTCATAATCAATGTTGCTCAGATCATAGCCCAGATTTCCATGGTATTCAAGTTTCCTGGAAGAACATCCTGACGGGGAGAAAAGCAGTATTAAAACCAGAGCTGATATAATCCCATGCTTTGTCCTTCTTTTCATAGATTTCCCTCCTGTTCTGTATTATAAAAGCGGAAAATCAATCATTGTTATTTAATTTTAGTATACTATAAAAAAATTTTTTGTATAGTATTAAGGAAAATCTTAGAAATGTTTTAAATTTTATCCATAAAAAGGTCATAATCATTTGCTATACTTCGTATTGTACAAAGTAGATCATAAATATGTAGATGGCAGAGTATTGATAAGGAGGTATTTTTTTGTTAGTTGGTTTTTTAAAAACAGGAAAAGATGGAAATGTCTGTATATTATCAGCTCTGAACGGTGAGGGAAGAAGCATTATCAAACCGGGACAGTATCTATATATTAATGTTGCAAGAGGCTGGATTCCGGTTGAGCTGAAATATTCAGACAGAGAAAAACAGTTCTATTTTGAACATCTGCCAAACCTTCCGGTAAATGGAAGGATGGCTTTGGTAAAATAAGAAAAATGAATAAGATTCTTGTATGAAATCAGCAAGTCATGATACAATAAAGTGTAAGACAATGCTGGTTTTGACAGGATAGCCACAAAAGCTAAGAACAGACAGCCGGCTGAAACAACAGCCGGCTGTTGTGCTGATTGTCTTTGCAAAGAAGCGCAGTAAGAGTTCATGCACACACCCTCTGAAGGAGAAAATATAGATTTAATCAACATAGCAGGGGTCAGGCAGAAGAAAGGGCAGGGGAATTGTGGAAGAGAAAAAAAAGAAAAGAATCTTATCTCCGGATGATATAAAGGAAGAAGAGGCGAGACTTCTGGAAGATGTCGAAGATGAGGAGACACAGGAAACCGAGGCAGAAACAGTGGACTCTAAAATGTACGGAGACAGTGCAGGAGATTCGATCCGAATGTATCTGAATGAGATCAACAGGATCCCGCTATTGACTCCGGATGAAGAGCAGGAGCTTGCAAGACAGATTGCCGAGGGTGATCTTGAGGCGAAGAAAAAGATGGAAGAGGCAAATCTTCGCCTTGTGGTTTCGATTGCCAAAAAGTATGTGGGACACGGGCTTCAGCTGATGGATTTGATTCAGGAAGGAAATATCGGGCTGATGAGAGCGGTGGAGAAGTTTGATTATCAGAAAGGCTACCGTTTTTCAACGTATGCCTCCTGGTGGATCAAACAGTCCATGATTCGGGCGATTGCGGATCAGTCCAGAACGATTCGTGTGCCGGTACATATGTCTGAAAATATTACAAAAGTCAGGAGAGCTTCCAAGGAGCTTATGACGGAGCTTGGAAGAGAAGCCACACCAGCCGAGATAGCGGCAAAGCTCGGCGACAAGACGGAAGAAGAGGTACGAGATATTCTGGCATATGCCAGAACTCCGGTTTCATTGGAAACGCCGGTAGGAGAAGAAGAGGACAGCAGTCTTGAGAATTTTATCGAAGACAGCAATGCACAGCAGCCTGAGACTGCGGCAATTTCTACGATAGTAGGTGAAGAAATTGAAGAGCTGTTGAAGATTCTGCCGGAACGTGAGCAGGAGGTTATCCGTATGCGTTTTGGCATGAATGGTGAACGTGTCTATACATTGGAGGAAGTTGGACAGAAAATGCATCTGACAAGAGAGAGAATCCGTCAGATAGAAAGTAAAGCACTCAGAAGACTGAGGCAAAGAATGAGAGAGAAAGGACAAAATGAATATTTTGAATAAATATTTACTGTAACCAGGTGAGAAACAATGAAGAATGACTTGTTAACAATTGGCGGGCTGACAGTGCACGGTTATGGACTGATGATAGGAATTGGATTTATTGCGGCTTATCTGATGACAGAGTTCCGGGCCAGAAAATATCGAATGAATACGGATATCGTATTTACACTTTTTATAAGCTCGGTAGTTTTTGGGCTGCTTGGAGCAAAAGCACTATATTATCTGACAATTCTGGATCGGGTTATCAAAGATCCGGGTGTAATCATAGATGAAATGGAAGGCTTTGTGGTCTATGGAGGAATTATTGGAGGAGTTCTGGCAGGATATGTAGTCTGCAGAATCAAAAAAGAAAAATTCTGGCAGTATTTTGATCTGATTGCGCCGGCAATCGCTCTGGCCCAGGGATTTGGAAGGATTGGATGTCTGCTTGCGGGGTGCTGTTATGGAAAAGAGACGGATTCACCGCTTTCCATTACATTCCACACATCCGATTTTGCACCAAATGATGTGGCGCTGATACCGACGCAGATTTATTCCAGTATTCTGGATTTCCTGAATTGTATTGTGCTTTGTCTGATTGCAAGGTATGCGAAGAAAGAAAGAACAGTTTCAGGATGTTACCTTATTTTCTACAGTACAGGACGCTTTATTCTGGAGTTTTTCCGGGGAGACCTGGAGAGAGGAAGCGTTGGAGTGCTTTCCACATCGCAGTTTATCTCTATTTTCATTTTTGCAGCCGGGATAGTAGTGCTGCTTACAGGAAAGAAAAAAGCATTAGTAATGAAATAGTAGTTTTTTGTTTCGGAACAGGCAGCAGTCAAAGGAGTAACAATTACAAACGGCAGTAAGGTAGAGCCGCTTGTATTGCTGAAACATTTTGGACCGAACTGTCCGGATGTTCCGCAGATGACAGAAGAATAAAGAACAGCCCAGAATACCGGAAATCTGTATTCTGGGCTTTCTTGATCTATGGTAACCGATGGGAAAGAACAGAGAAAGGAAGGAGACAGACGGATGAAATATTTGATAGGAATCGATAATGGCGGGACATTTTCCAAGACAGCCTTGTTTGATGAGAAGGGAAAGCAGCTTGCGTCAGCAACTGTTCCGACACAGACACTGACGCCGAAACCGGGATATGCGCAACGGGATATGAATGAGCTTTGGAAAGTAAATGCGAAATCAATCAAAAGGGCGATAGATGAAAGTGGAGTGGATCCGGAAAAGATCGCCGGAGTATCATTTTCCGGACACGGGAAAGGGCTGTATCTGGTCGGAGCAGACCGGACTTCCGGCTGGAATTCCGGTGGCAGCGGGCATGTTTGACGTCAATGCCTGCGGCATTGCATCCGGACTCTGCAGTGAAAAGGAGCTTTGCATGATTGCGGGAACATGGAGCATCAATGAATTTATCCGTAGGGAGCCGGTCACGAATGGCACGGTATCTTTGAATTCCATGTTTTGCATTCCTGGATATTTTCTGGTGGAAGAAAGCAGTCCGACATCCGCGGGAAATATGGAGTGGTTTATACAGAATCTGATGAATTATGAAAAGAGAGAGGCAGAAGAAAAACAGGGATCGGTTTACGATGTGACGAACGACTGGGTCGCTTCCATTGAACCGTGGGACTGCAATGTGATTTTTCTTCCGTTCCTGAATGGATCCAATGTTAATCCGCTGGCCAGGGGATCCTTCGTAGGACTGACAGCATATCATACGAAGAAACATATGCTTCGGGCTGTCTATGAGGGAATTGTCTTTTCGCACGCATTACATGTAAAGAAACTTTTGAAAAACAGGGAGTGCCCGAAAACGATCCGGCTTTCCGGAGGGGCGGCAAAATCGGATGTCTGGGTTCAGATGTTTGCCGATGTGCTTCAGATACCGATTGATGTGATCGAGGACAAAGAACTTGGAGCCCAGGGGGCAGGACCGTGAAGAAGTTTTCGGAGGAAAAATGTAAAGAAATAGAGGGAAAATTCAGTAAAAAAGATTAAAAAAATCTGAGTTTTGTGGTAGAATAAAAAGCATAACATAAGAGAGGAGAGCTTAGAAGATGGCAGATAAAAGTTTAAATTTCTTAGTATGTTGTGCAAATGGGGCAGGTTCTAGTTTGATGGCTCAGATGGCACTGGAAAAGGTATTAAAGAAACATGGAATTGAGCCGGGAAAAGTACATCATTGCCCGATTTCAGAAGGCAGAGAGACTGCTCCGCAGTATGATGTGGTGATCTGTGCTCAGCACTTTGCAGATATGTTTACGGAAGCAGAAAAGCAGGGAGCAAAACTCATTGCCCTGCAGAACGTAATATCTGCGTCTGAGATTGAGGCGAAACTGAAAGAAGCAGGAATTCTTGAATAAGGATATTTAGGAGAGGATGCCGGAAGGAAGAACATTATATTTATAAAAGGAGAGTAGCGGTATGGAGAAATATGCAGGAAAATCTATCTTTCGAAAGGTAGCCATCGGCAAAGTGTTTTTCTATGAGAAAAATACGGCAGTGGTAAAGAGGACGAAAATCGATGATCCCAAAGCGGAGCTGGAGCGTTTCGAACAGGCTAAAGAAACCGCAAAAGCGCAGCTTCAGGGCCTGTACGAAAAAGCGCTGCATGAGGTCGGTGATTCAGGCGCGGCAATTTTTGAAGTACACATGATGATGATAGATGATCTGGATTATAACGGATCCATCCAAAATATGATTGAATCACAAAGTGTTAATGCGGAATACGCTGTGGCAATGACAGGAGATAACTTCTCCACAATGTTTGCAGAGATGGATGACGATTATATGAAAGCCCGTGCGGCCGACGTAAAAGATATTTCCGAGCGTCTGGTTTCTGTATTATCCGGATATGACAATGATATGGGGAATCTGGAAGAGCCTGTGATTCTTGTGGCAGACGATCTTGCACCAAGTGAAACTGTTCAGATGGATAAGTCCAAACTTCTCGCATTTGTAACAGAGCATGGATCATCCAACTCCCATACGGCGATTCTGGCAAGAACAATGAATATTCCGGCAATTATCGGTATCCCGATAAAGAAAGAGTGGCATGGCCATATGGCAATTGTGGACGGATATGCGGGATGCGTTATCATTGATCCTGATGAAGAGGAAATTGCAAAAGCCAAAAAAGCGGTGGTTGAAGAAGAAGAAAAACAGAAACTTCTCAAGACATTAAAAGGACAGAAGACGATTACAAAAGATGGAAAAGAAATTCATCTGTATGCAAACATCGGAAGTGTAGCGGATACAGCATCTGTTCTGATGAACGACGCGGAAGGAATCGGTCTGTTCA
This sequence comes from Sellimonas catena, assembly GCF_027924685.1. Lineage (NCBI taxonomy): Bacteria > Bacillati > Bacillota > Clostridia > Lachnospirales > Lachnospiraceae > Sellimonas > Sellimonas catena. The sequence goes on along the minus strand of NZ_BSBO01000006.1, from coordinate 107,968 downwards.
GAAGTGAATTCCTCTATCTGGAATCCGACACATATCCGACAGAGGCAGAGCAGTTTAATGCATACAAGACTGTTGCGGAGAACATGGCCGGAAAGAAAGTGATTATCCGGACACTGGATATCGGTGCTGACAAACAGGTGGATTATTTTGAACTGGATAAAGAGGAAAATCCGGCTCTCGGATACCGCGCAATCCGTATCTGTCTGACGAGAGAAGAAGTATTTAAAACACAGCTCAGAGCACTGTTGCGGGCGAGCGCATACGGAAATATTTCCATCATGTTCCCGATGATTATTTCTGTTGATGAAGTAAGGAAGATTAAACAGATTCTGGAAGAAGTAAAAGAAGAACTTCGAGAGTCCGGAATTCCATTCAAAGATGTTGAAATCGGTGTCATGATCGAGACACCTGCGGCTGTCATGATCAGTGAACAGCTTGCCCAGGAGGTTGATTTCTTCAGTATCGGAACAAACGACCTGACCCAGTATACACTGGCAATTGACCGTCAGAATCCAAAACTGGATGAGTTCTATGATGCACATCATCCGGCAGTGCTTCGCATGATTCAGATGACAATCGAGAATGGACACAAAGGAGGCGCGTGGGTCGGCATCTGCGGCGAGCTTGGAGCAGATCTGGAACTGACAGAGACATTCCTCAGAATGGGAGTGGACGAGCTTTCCGTTTCTCCGACATTTGTACTTCCGGTAAGAAACAGAGTAAGAGAGTTGGATCTTTCAGCAGAATAAAAAACGTATAAAAGGCAGCAGCCATCCGGAAATGGAAGGCTGCTGTCTTTATTTGCTCATATGGCGTTTCTCTTTCAGATAAATCAGGGCTGCTTTCATCTGCTCCTCGCTGAGGGAAAGTTTTCCTTTTACCGTACTGACAAGATGTTCCTCTTTCAATTTCTGGATGGTACGGTTAAGTGTTTTGACGGAGATACCGATCTCCTCATAGAGCTGCTGCCGTGTCTTTGGAATCATGCCGGAAGATTTATGTTCTTCAGCAAGATATTTGACAAGATAATCAAGGAGAAGATACTGTGGAGGATAAAAGAGTTTGCTGCCCCGGTTATAAGAGGAGCGGTACAGTTTGTAGGCGACTTTTCTGGAAACAAGACGGAGAAAATGAATGTCATTTTCGATCCAGTCTTCAAAATCTTTTCTGGAAAAATAAAGGACGGTACATTCGGTCAATGTTTCAATCGTCACGGAAGTGCGTTCTTTTTCAGCAAGGATGGTGACTTCCCCTACAAAATCGATGGGATCGTTCCGCTCGATCATGTAGACGTTGCCGTTTTCAAATTCGTTAATTACACGGTGGGAGCCTTCACAGACAATTCCGAAGTATTCCAGTGGTTCATCTTTCTGATGGATAATTGTTCCCGGTGGATAGGTATGTATCCAATAACGCTCGTTTAGTTTGTCAGGCATGTATTTCAGATAATCATTCAGTTCCGGTACACGGACACGCAGTTCTTCCAGCGTCATGTTTCTACCTCTTTCAACTTTTTTTACAGTATACTACAAAAAAATCTCCAAAACATCCCATTTGTCCTTTTTTTAGAAAAAAAGTCTGTGCTAATATGTCCGGGTAGAAAAAAAGAGGAGGAATGAGAGAGATGAAAAAAGAAGCTTTTCAATATCCGTCACTAAAAGCGAGAATGAAAAACGAGTATCGTATCATTCTTGCGGCATTTGTATTTATTTTAATTGCTGATTCAATCGGGCAGATTGAAATCCCGCTTGGACCGGGAAAACTGATTTTATTTCCGATTTTTTATGCCCTGATTCTGGGAGTCCTGTCAGGACCGGAAGTTCTGAAGTTCTTCAGGAAAAAAGAGGTCAAGGCGGCATCTAAGCTTGTGATCGTGGCGATCTGCCCGTTTATTGCAAAGCTTGGAATTAATGCGGGAGCAAGTATTGAAGTGGTGCTTTCCGCTGGACCGGCCCTGCTCTTACAGGAGATCGGAAACCTGGGAACCATTTTCCTTGCCCTTCCGTTTGCATTGCTGCTTGGCCTGAAAAGAGAAGCGATCGGAGCAACACATTCTATCAACAGGGAATCAAACCTCGCACTGATTACCGATATTTTCGGACCGGACTCACCGGAGGCGAGAGGAAGTCTTTCCATCTATGTGGTAGGAGGTATGGTAGGTACGATCTATTTTGGATTTCTCACTACCATGACAGCGGCAGCAGGAATTTTCCATCCATACGCCCTTGGAATGGCATCCGGAGTCGGAGCCGGAATTCTGATGGCAAGTGCGACGGCGAGTATCACGGCTATTTATCCGGATATGGCGGCAGAACTTTCTGCTCTTGCAAGTACAAGTGAGACACTGTCCGGCCTGACGGGAATCTATGTTGCTATTTTTATCGGAATCCCGCTCTGCCAGAAACTGTATACCTGGCTGGAGCCGAAATTTGCAAAACTCAGGCACGAGCCGAGTGAAGTGTTGACACGAAAAGCGGAAGAAAAAGTGGAGGAAGCATAAATGAGATATATCGAATGGATTGTCATGTTTGTAGTCGCAGGCCTTGGAATCGGCCTTGCAAATTTTGTGGGATTTGATGTGAACTTTATGGATTCGCTGCCGGGAATTCTGATTCTTCTTGGAATCTCTCTCGTGGCTGTTCTGGTAAGCAAAATTGTGCCGTTAAAGCTTCCGATTATTGCCTACTGCTCGATTATCGGACTTCTGGTTGCGTGTCCGATCTGCCCGGTGAGAGAGGGAGTCATTGAGGCGGTCAACAAAATCAATTTCACGGCACCGCTTACTATGGTTGGAGCTTTTGCAGGGATCTCGATCAGCGATCAGATCAAATCGTTTCTGAAACAAGGTTGGAAAATGATTATTGTTGGAATCCTTGTTATGACGGGAACATTTTTTGGTTCCTCGCTGATTGCGCAGGTCGTTCTGTCACTTACGAATGCAATCTGACAGGAGGAGAAAAATTATGAAAAAGGAAAAGATCGATCTTCTTCTTACGAATGTGGATTTTCTGGATGAGAACTGGGAGATGGTCTATGGAAAGGAGATCGCCGTCAAGGACGGTGTGATCACAGATATCCGGGAGCAGGGAACGTCCGGGGAACACTATGAGTCAGAAGAAACAGTAGACTGCCGTGGAAAGGTGTTTCTGCCGGGGCTGATTGATGCACATATGCATACCGGACAGCAGCTTTTGAGAGGACGTGTACTGGATGAAATGCCGATGATCTGGAAACGGATCATGCTGCCGTTTGAAAGTACACTGAATGAGGAAAAGATGCGGCTGAGCGCATCGCTTGCCGCGCTGGATATGATTAGAAGTGGGACATGCGGATTTATCGACGCGGGAAGCTACTATATGGAAGCGGCAGCGGAGGTCTATGAGAAGAGCGGGCTTCGCGGAGCGCTGTCAATGTCGACGATGGATGAAGACGGACTTCCGGAATCGATTGCCATGACGGCGGAAGAAGCGGTTCAAAGAACGGATGACCTTTATGAGCGTTTTCATGGAAAGGGCAATCTGAAAGTTTTCTATTCTCTTCGTTCTCTCATTTCCTGTTCGGAAGAGCTGATTGAGATGGCGGCTGAGCGGGCAAAAGAAAAGAAGACAACGATTCAGGCACATATGAACGAATATCCGGGGGAAATCAATCCGTACCTTTCCAGGTATCAGAAACGGCCTTATGAATTCCTGGAAGAGAAAGGCGTGCTGGGACCGTGGTTCCTGGGGGCGCACAGTCTGCTTCTGTCGGAAGAGGAAAAGGAACTGATTCGGGAGAGAGGTGTCAGAATCTGTCACTGCCCGTTCAGTAATTGTGGAAAAGCGGTTCCGGATACTCCGTCACTTTTGAAAAGGGGTATCCCGGTAGGACTTGGAACCGACGGGGCGGCTCATGGAGGTCTGAGCATCTGGAATGAAATGAAAATCTTCCGGTCTGTGATGAATGTGACGCACGGGGCGCCTCTTGCAGAACCTGCAGTCATGCCTGCAAAGAAGATTCTGGATATAGCGGTAAAAGGAGGCGCAGCCTGCCTTGGAGAAGAACCGGCTACAATTGCTGTGGGAAAACGGGCGGATCTGATCGGAATTGATATGGACGCACCGCACCTCTGGATTCATGGGAAAATCTCCAATACACTGCTGGAAAGTGTTGGGGCAGGAGATGTGAAAGACATGATTGTTGGCGGAAGATTTCTGATGAGAAACCGTGAGATTCTTACTTTGGATGAAGAAAAAATACGCAGCGAGGCACTTGCTTTTGAAAAAGGAGAATCAAGATGGAGTATCTGATTATTGTCATTGCGAACATTCTGATCGGAGGTATGATCGGGCTGACAGGGATTGCAGGATTCCTGCTTCCGATGCTGTATTCCGGATTTCTGGGAATGTCGACCATGCAGGGACTTGCGCTTAGCTTTTTTGCCTTTCTGATTTCGGGAGTGCTGGGGGCGTACAATTATTACCGGGCGAAAAATCTGGATCTGAAACTGGCGGTCTGGATCAGTATTGGAAGCTTCATCGGCGCCATCGGGGGAGTAAGACTCAACCTTCTGATTGAAGAAGGGATGGTAAAGAAAATTCTGTATCTTGTGGTACTGCTCTCCGGACTTTCCATTCTGCTCAGGAAAGAGCCGGGGGAGGAGAAAGAAAAAGACCAGACAGAACAGAAGATTCCTCCTGTGTTCTGGCTGATCTTTGGAGCGGTGACCGGCCTGATCTGTGCCCTTTCCGGGGCAGGGGGACCGATCCTTGTCATGCCGCTTCTTGTTGTGTTGAAAGTTCCGGTCAGAACAGCGGTCGGCATTGCGCTGTTTGACTCGATTTTTATTGCGATTCCGTCCAGCATCGGCTATGCGATGGGATGCCGTATGCAGGATTTGATCCTGCTGCTTCCATTGAGCCTGATCAGCCACGGAATCGGTGTATGGGCCGGCAGCAGAAATTCCGAGCTGATCCGGCCGGACATACTGAAAAAAGGGGTGGCAGTCTTTTCTGTACTGCTTGCTATTTTTAAACTGATCACCGGTTAGCGGGATTCACCCCGGTAACGGTTCAGGCAGGCATGGATTTCCTGAAGTCTTGGAATGGCATAGCCGCCTGGAATATAAGAATTTCTGAAGAACCCGGAATAGCCGTTCTGTTTTAATTCCTGATAAAGCAGATCTGCGATTTCCGGGATTGTCTTTTTCCCGTCTGAATAGTGATCTTTTGCATATCCAAGGAGCAGGGCAAGGGAAGCAGTCTGCTCGGAATCTTTGATCTGTTCTACATACCGTAGATCGACTTCCTCTTTCCCGATGGAAAATACATCTTTGGAACGCTGACGGATTTTTCCATCCCGCCGGTCTGCCTGTTTTTTGGAAGGCCGGGCGAAGATCCGCTTTGCCGAAGGCATCCGGAACGGAGCCGGTGAGGACGGAGAGAGCGGATAATCTTTGCAGAGTGTTTTGACTTTTTCGGTAATATCTACCGGGTGATAACAGTCCATCTGGATAACTGTATCGGCAATGTGGAAGAAGGCGCCGGAACTTCCGGCCACAAGGATGGTGGAGATACCGGCCTTTTCATAAAGATCCTGAGCACGTTCCAGAAATGGCGTGATCGGTTCTTTTTCCCGGCTGATCACCTGCTGCATAAACGTATCCCGTACCATGAAGTTGGTGGCGGATGTATCTTCATCAATCAGGAAAAGACGGCTTTCGGCCTCAATGCTTTCCACAGTCCCGGCCGCCTGGGAAGTACTGCCGCTTGCGTCCAAAGTAGAGAACGAAGTAGTGTCCCGGCCGTTTGGCAGGTCGTTGATAAACAGGGAAATATCTACGTTTTTGATGATCCGCCCGTCTTCGGAACGGAGTTTTACCGCACTTTCATCAGTGATGACATATTCCCGGCCATCCCCCGCGATATGCGGGTAGACTCCGGTTTCAAGCGCCTTTAAAAGCGTGGACTTTCCGTGATAGCCACCGCCCACAATGAGCGTGATCCCGCGTGGAATCCCCATGCCGGAGAGACTTCCCCTGTGAGGAAGATGTAAGGTAACCCGAAGGGATTCCGGGGAAGAAAAGGCAACCCCGTCTTTCATCGGAAGATCGGAAACGCCGCTCTGACGCGGCAGAATGGATCCATCTGCCACAAAAGCGGCAAGACCAAGACGATGAATTTCTTTTCGGATAAACGTCTGATCTTCCGCAAGCTCAAAGGTTTCGGTCAGCTTTTTCTTGTCGCAGGTCCGGTAAAGACACCCACGTTCTACACAGGACGGGAGAAAATCAAACAGGATCTTCTCAAGTTCGGTGGCATTGATGGTCCGGCCGTTTGCCGGAAAGCCGATATGGAAACGGAAAATCAGCGTACTGTCTTTGGAAGTGCAGATTTCACATGCGGTCCGGGCAAGAATTTCCTGTCCACAGCTGCTCACGGAGAGCAGGCCGCTCTTTCCGGACCCTTTTGCCTGGAAACTGAACTTCCGGATCTGGGAAGCAAACCGTCTCAGGAGATGATCTTCAAAGGCGGCTTTGGTTTCCGGTGTCTTGTAAAGGTCCTTTGGAAACCGGTGGACGGAAAAAGGAATCCGGATGGTTACATGGGAAGGGGAAGCGAACGGATCCCCCTGCACATGATCGATGCTGAGAGTGTACTCGCCAAAATCGTAGACTCCTTTCAAGGATTTATAGGCCGGATAACTTTTCCGGTGTATGGATAAAAGCTGTTTTTTTAAATCAGATGCGTGGTTCATAAATTCAAACTCCTTTCCGTTTGATTATAGCAAAAAAAAGAGGAATGTGGCATAATAAATACAGGGTGTCTTTTTGACAGAAAATGGAAGAGGCACCACCATGGAGAAAAAACAGGACAAAAGACGAGAAAGGAGTCTGTGGAATGTTGATCAGAAAGCATGTATATTTTTACGGCAGGGTACAGGGAGTTGGATTTCGCTGGCGGGCAATGCAGGCAGCAAAGGATCTGCATCTGACCGGATGGGTGAGAAATATGTACAATGGAAATGTGGAAATGGAAGTGCAGGGAAACGGCGTTATGATTGAACGGCTGTTTCAGGAGCTGAATTCCGACAGATTTATCCGGATAGAAAAGACAGAGATTCTCCAGATCCCGGCCGTGGAGGGAGAAAGTGAATTCTCTGTACGAGGATAGGATATGAGAAAGCGTTATACGACCGGCCGGTTGATTTTTCGGATGGCGGATCCTGCATTTGCCCGGATGACTGTGGAATTTTTTTCGGAGAACCGGGAGCTTTTCGAAAAGTGCGAGGAAAGACGGCCGGAGGAATTTTTTCTTCCGGAGTTTCAGGAGATCTGGCTGGATATTCAAAGGGAAAAAGCAAAAAAAGGAGAATGGTATTCCTTTTACCTTTTTGAAAAGGGGAAACCGCACAAGGTGGTCGGGACATTGAGCCTCAGCCAGATCCAGTACGGAAGTCTCTGTTCAGGTGTAATCGGCTACCGGATTGACCGGTTACGTCAGGGAGAAGGGCTTGGAACCGAGGCTGTCCGGGAAGGGACAAGGATCGGTTTTGAGGAGCTTCGTCTTCACAGGATGGAGGCTGACGTGATGCCCGAAAACCTTGCTTCCCTGCGGGTGCTGGAGAAGTGCGGCTATGAAAAGGAAGGGTATTTCCGGGAATATTTAAAGATTAATGGAAAGTGGGAAGACCATATTCACATGGCTGTCATACGTACGGAAGAAAGAACAAAAAAACAGGAAATTGCTGTTGTAAATCAAAGTAAGATTGCTATAATATAGAAGTAAATGTCAGACGAAATAAGAGAGGAAAAAACATATGGGGAAACAAGGAATTTTAAAAGAGGGGCTGCTGATTACAGTGGCAATGCTGATTGTTTCGGCTGCGGTATATTTTTTCATGGTGCCAAGCAAGATCGTTGTGGGAAGTGTATCCGGTCTGGCGATGGTACTCGCTGAGCTTCTGCATATGCAGATGTCTACAATTACCTTTATTTTGAATGTGGTACTGCTGATTGCAGGATTTATCTTTATCGGAAAAGAATTTGGAGCAAAGACGATCTATACCTCGCTTCTTCTTCCGGTATTTTTATGGGTATTTGAGCAGATTGTTCCGGTGACGGAATCCCTTACAGGCAACAGCGTATATGATCTGGTAGCATATATTCTGATTATCGCACTTGGACAGGCAATTTTGTTCAATGCAAATGCCTCATCAGGCGGACTGGATGTCGTTGCAAAGATTATCAGCAAGTACACCCATGCGGAGATTGGAAAGGCGGTGACGGTCAGCGGGCTGGTTACTGCATTTACATCCATTTTTGTGTATGATGTGGGAACACTGATTGTCAGCATACTGGGGACTTATGCCAACGGAATCGCGGTGGATTACTTTATTGATGGATTCAATAAGAGGAAGAAGATCTGTATTCTCTCTGATGAATATGAGGAAATACAAAGATACATCATGCAGGAATTGAAGCGCGGCGTAACCATTTATAAAGCGCGCGGCGGCTATGACGGGCAGGAGAAGACAGAACTTGTCACGATTATGACGCCAAATGAATATAAGCAGCTGTTAAATTATCTACACAAGTCGGAATTTCAGGCATTTATGACAGTATATAATGTCAGCCAGGTAATCGGCAAATGGAATATCAATGTGGATAAAAAGAAAAAAGCAGAATAAAGAGAAAGGAAGAGTGAAACATGCATTGTACTAGAAAAGTAACAGATGGAATTCATTGGGTAGGAGCAAATGACAGAAGGATTGCCAAGTTTGAAAATATGTTCCCGGTTCCAAGAGGAGTTTCCTACAATTCTTATGTGATTCTGGATGAGAAAACAGCACTGATGGATACAGCAGACAGCTCAGTTGCAGAGAGATTTATGGAAAATGTGACGGCCGTTCTGGATGGACGGACACTCGATTATCTTGTTGTTCAGCACATGGAGCCGGATCACTGTGCAAATATTGCAGCGATCATTGAAAAATATCCGGAAGTTACTGTTGTCGGAAACGCAAAAACCATGCAGATGATCGGACAGTTTTATGCCGGAACAAAGGCAGAGCATACCTTTCTCGTAAAAGAAGGAGACAAGCTGTCTTTAGGGGAGCATGAACTGAATTTTGTGACAGCACCGATGGTACACTGGCCGGAAGTCATGGTTACATACGAATCAAAGGAGAAGATCCTGTTCTCCGCAGATGCGTTTGGAACATTCGGTGCATTAAATGGAACACTCTTTGATGATGAGATCTTCTTTGACGCCGTCTGGATGGAGGACGCAAGGAGATATTATACAAATATTGTCGGTAAATACGGCCCGCAGGTACAGGCACTCCTGAAAAAGGCAGCCGGACTTGATATCGCCATGATCTGTCCGCTTCACGGACCGGTATGGAGAAATGATCTGGAACTTCTCTTAGAGAAATACGACCAGTGGAGCAGATATGAAGCAGAAGAAGACGGCGTCCTCATTGTTTACGGATCCATGTATGGAAATACAGAAAACGCGGCAGAAGTTCTGGCAGCAGAGATTGCGGAGCAGGGAATGAAAAACATCAAGATGTACGATGCTTCCGTGACGGACTGCTCTTATCTGATCGCAGAAGCATTCCGGTACAACCGAATCGTTGTGGCAGCCCCGACTTACAATGCAGGTCTGTTCGCGCCGATAGAGCATTTTCTCAATGACATGAAAGCACTCAATGTACAGAATAAGAAAATTGCCCTTCTGGAAAACGGCACCTGGGCTCCAATGGCAGGCAAACACATGAGAGCTATCGTTGAGTCTATGAAAAACATGGAAATCGTAGAGCCTGTAATCAGCATCAAATCCGCACTTCAGCCGGTACAGATGGAGGAGGTCAGAACGTTCGTAGGAGAACTTCTGAAATAGAAACAGAGGCGAAGGTAAAATATAGATAAAAATAAGACTGAAATGTAAAAAAAGTGTTGACAAATACGAAAACATCGTGTAGAATTATTTTTGTTGCTGAGGACAACAGATAACCAAAGCAACAAAGACAATTCTACATTGTGTGGGTTTAGCTCAGCTGGATAGAGCGTTTGGCTACGGACCAAAAGGTCGGGGGTTCGAATCCTCTAACCCACGTATAAAAGAGTTCTGATTAATCAGAACTCTTTTTTTCATTGTAAAACATTGGGGACGTGTTCCGATGCACAGGTACACGACGTAAATGAGCAAAAAATGCTCGAAACCCGCGTAAAATAAGGCAAAAACGGGATTGTCAAATTTTTTTCATCGGGGACAGGTTCCGAAACGCCGGAACACGTCCCCAAAATATTATTTTTTGCACATTCGGATCATCTGCCAGCTGTGTTTTGGGAAGAGGGCGGTGAGTTTTCCGGAATCGAGTGCTGCGTTTTGGCCGGAGACTGGTGTAACTTCCAGAGGGTGATCTTCTGTGTTGACTGCTTTTAAATTTTCGTGTGTGAGAATCTTGTGGTCAACGATCCGGTATTCAGTAAACTGGCGCAGATCACAGGAAATTTCGAGATCTTCTTCCAGGCTTTTGTTCACTGCAAAGAGTGTAAGTTCGTCGTTTTCCTGATTCCATATGAGTACAGAATCCAGGTAAGAAGCATCGCCATATGTTCTGCTTTCATATACAGGGGCTTTCACAATGGTATTCATGACTGTACCACGGCCGTATCGGCTTGTGTAGAAAAATGGATAGAAAATGGTTTGTCTCCATGCACCGGTATCAGATGTCATGATTGGGGCGATGACATTAACCAACTGCGCCAGACAGGCAATTTTTACACGATCTGCGTGGCGGAGTAAAGTAATAAGCATGCTTCCAACGAGCAATGCGTCTTCAAAATTGTAAATATCCTCCAGCTGATGCGGGGCTTTGCTCCATTTTGGAAGTTTTGCGTCGGCGTCATTGGAGTGGTACCAGACATTCCACTCGTCAAAGGAAAGATTGATCTGTTTATTCGTTCGCTTTTTGGCTTTGACGCAGTCGCAAATTGAGATTACAGATGAAATAAATTGATCCATGCCTACGCTGCTGGCGAGGAAATCTGCAGTGTCACCATTTGCGTTCCCATAATATTGATGCAGGGACAGATAATCTACCTGATCATAGCACAGATCCAGCACGGTTTCTTCCCAGGAGCCAAAGGTCGGCATTTCAAGATTGGAACTTCCGCAGGCAACGGTTTCAATAGAAGGATCCAGCATTTTCATCATTCGTCCGGTTTCTTCGGCGGTACGTCCATATTCCACAGCTGTCTTGTGACCGATCTGCCATGGCCCGTCCATTTCATTTCCCAGGCACCAGAGTTTGATATGATGAGGCTTTTCGTACCCATGCTTTTTTCGAAGATCGCTGTAATATGTGCCACTTTCAAAATTACAATATTCCAGAAGATTTTTGGCATCTTCAGGACCTCTTGTTCCCAGATTGACTGCCATCATAACTTCCGTATCCGCTTTCTGTGCCCAGGTCACGAATTCATTTAGTCCAAACGCATTTGTCTCGATGACCTGCCATGCCGGATCCGGCCGGGCTGGACGCAGATCCTTCGGACCTACACCGTCTTCCCAGTGATAACCGGATACAAAATTTCCGCCAGGATACCGCACGACAGGAACCTGAAGTTCACGAACCAGTTCCAACACATCGGTACGCATTCCGTCTGTATCTGCAAAAGGACTCCCGGGCTGATAGATTCCCTCATATACAGCACGTCCAAGATGCTCAATAAAAGATCCAAAGATCCGTTTGTCGACGTCCCCGATAAGAAAATGCCTGTCCACAATAATTTCTGCTTTTTTCATTTAAAATCCTCCTTGCTCTTTTCGCGTGATACAATCGTCATGCTTACTTTACTTTTAATGATACTTTTTATGAATGGCTTAAAAATTAAAACTATAGAATATTCTAAAGACAGTATATCATAGAAACACATAGATCAGTACAGATTTCAATTCACAGGTACACGACGTAAATGGACAAAAAACGCCGGAACCCCGCTAAAAATAAGGCGGAAAAGGAATTGTCAGATTTTTTTCATCGGGGACGGGTTCCGAAACACCGGAACACGTCCCCGATGATATATAATTATTCATACTTTTTAAATATGTGATTGTATATGAGTGAGGTGAGAAGGGCGGACAGGGAAAATCCGCAGAACATTCCGATCAGTGTGAATAGTCCCAGTATTTGAGGAAAGTGAAGAAGCAGGTAAAGTATCGTGCCGTAATACAGGAACAGCAGCAGTGTCCATGGTAAGTGGGCGATGCTGAGAAGGAGAGCATTCTGTAATGCTTTTGTTGTCGGGCTGTTAAAGTGGGATACAACCGGAAATAAATAGAGGAAAATTGCGCATAGAATCAGGGTGATCAGTATCAGGAGGATGCGCAATATGGAAAAATCGGAGCCTTGTGTATTTAATATCCGGTAGTCGTATCCAAGGAAGCAGATCATAATAAGGCAGAAGATCCAAAGGATTGTGCTCTGCCTGAAATTGGAGCGGAAAGCCTCAAAAAAGCCTTTGATGATGTATGGTTCTTTTTTTCTCACTATTTTCAGCGTGACTGTATAAAGGGAACTGATGGATGTTCCGATTGTAAAAACCGGTATACAGCTGATGATAAAAACAATATTCAGCACAACAAGATCAAAGAGTTTTCCGAGCGTCTGCATTACGATATTATCCATATTAAACAGTCGATTCATAGATTTACCTCTCTTTCCGATATAAACTGCCCGGGGACATCAGTCGCCCCGGGTATATAAATGGGTTTTACGGTAGGTGCTGGGTGAAACCCCGGTCATTTTCTTGAATACAATAGAAAAGTACTGTGAGGTATCGAACCCGGTAACAGCTGCGATATTCTGTATTGATTCGGATGTTGATGACAGAAGCTGTTTGGCCTTCTTTATTCGTTCCTGGGAAACATACTCGGACAGGCTGATTCCTGTGAGCTGCTTGAACAGTCGCGAAATGTAGGTCTCATTATAATTTACAACCCGCGAGATTGTGGCAAGATTGATGGTTTCGCTCAGGTGCTGACCGATGTAAAGTTTGATTTTTTGAATCAGCAGATTGTTTTTATCGGTTTTTTTGGAATCCTGTATCTCGAACAGGTGATGTGACAGCGAGCCAATGTAATGAAATGCTTCTTTCCATGAGGAAAAGTCATAAATGTAGTACAGTTGGTAAAGCGCAATTTTAGAAGCAAGGTGTTCCTGAAGCTGATACAGGTCAATGTAGTTTAAAAGCAGCAGGGCGATGGACATATAAATTTTGATCGCCCGAATATCATGCATGCTCCGGATGGTTGTGCATTCTTCTTCGAGTTTCTTCAAAACAGCGGCATAGTCTGTTTCGCTTCCCTGATATAAGGAAAATGTCAGTTCCTGAAGAAGACGATCGATTTCGGTCCGTTCAATATAGTCCCCGGAATGCAGGAATAATGAGGAAGGCTCATCATCCAGAATGTTGACCGAGGAATAGATCAAAGGAGCCTTGGTGATAAAAGAGTCCGCATACTGCTGCAACGTGTAAAAGTTTTTGTATATGTTTTCCCAGTCTGAGGCGGCAGGATAAAGCACAACTGTCACATGGCGGTGCAGGGTATCCGTACAATAATCACTGAAATCATTTGCCAGAGACTCCAGCAGGTCGAATTCGGAAGCAAGGGACGGGTCAAAAGAGGGCTGAAACAGCCACAGCAAGGTACCCTGTTCCAGATCCAACATGGAATAGTGGAATTTATTGACGCACAGCCGGTCCATGAGCTGCAGATATTCCAGCGTTGTCCTGGAATGAATCCGGTATTTTTCCTGAAATGTACGATGATGGATCTGGGTGTACATCAGGAAAACGGGCGAGTTCAGATCAAGTGGAAATTCTGAGAAACTGATCTGAAGAGACTGGATAATTTTATCAATACTTCCACCTGAAAAAATCTCTTTTAAAATGGTTTGCTGCAGCAGATGGGAGAGAAGCATGGACTTCTGACTTGCTGTAGACAACAGATGAAGTTTGGCGGCTTCCGACTGAATTTCCCGGATTGCAGAAAATACTTCATCCAAAATGACCTCATCACTTTCCGTTTTCAGGAGATAGCGGGAGTGGTCAAGCTTGTCAGCAGCATAAATGTGTTCAAAATTATCAAATGCCGTAAGAAAAATGAAACGGCAGTCGGGATAATATCCGGCGATGCCTGAGGCGGTATCGATACCGGATAGTCCGGGCATATGAATGTCCAGCAGTGCCAGATCAATTTTCATAGTCTTTGCAAGATCCAATGCTTCGATTCCAGAGTAACATTTATAAACTTCAAGATCCTCGCCGGCATGTTCTAAAATCAGGGCGGCAAGATAATTTACGATATAGTGTTCATCATCTACGATCAGTAGTTTCATTTGTAAGATCCCCCTTAATTTTTTTATCAAGCGTGATGGAAACTTTCAGCCCACCGAGTGAAGAACGTGACACGTGCAGCGAATCATGAGTATTGGAAAAGATAATCAGCCGGCGCTGGATATTCAGGATGCCGGACATTTCCAGATCAGAACCGGATTCCTGGACCGCCAGAAGATTCTGTGTGAGCTGCTGTAGTTTCTGAGCTGTAAGTTCTTCGCCGTTATCTTCGATGTCGATTCTCAACAGGTCACCGGATGCTTGAAAACGGACCTGACAGATACCGTCTTTGATCTTATTTGCCAGCCCGTAATTAAACGCATTTTCCAGAATCGGCTGTAATATCAGTTTTGGAACGACAATGGATTCAAATCCATCAGGGAGCTGTTCAAAGTCAATCCGTATACGTCCGGTAAAAAGGAGTCCCTGTATATATGCATAATTTTTTGCGTGTTCGTATTCTTCAGCGAGTGTCACATGATCCATACTGTTTCTGGTAAGATAACGGAAATAAAGACCGAGCGCATTCGCAATATTCTGTGCATCTTCGATATTCTCTGTCTGGATCATCCGTTGAAGCATAAAAAAACTATTATAGAGAAAGTGCGGATTTATCTGAGCCTGGAGCTGTTTCAGTTCTGCTTTTTGCAGAAGAAGTTTCTGGGTATAGTCTTTCTCAATGAGTTGATTTAGTTTTTTAGTCATTTCATTGAAAGCATGATACAGATAGGCAAAGTCCGGACTGTTCATATTGTCAATCTGCACTTTGAAATTTCCTTTCTCGACTTCGCGGAATGCATTGATCAGCTGTACAAGCGGTCTGTGGACAAGGCGGTAGATTTCCACGAAGAAGACGATGCATGCAACTGAAATTAACATCAGAAAAAGAAGATGCAGCACAGGTGTTATGCTTGCAGCGCTTATGATGTCTGCTGTTGGAATTAAGCGGACATACTGGAAGGAAATATCCGGCATTTCGTAAACAAATGCATAGTAATCTATACCGTCAAGCGTGATGACTTCACAGGGAAAAGTGCTGTCCGATTCAGCCGATCTTTCCTGCATGTCCTGCAATTCCTCTTCCATATCTTTGCCCATATCAGTTAAAGAAAATTGTGTTCCGATCGTAAAAAGGTAATATTCATTTTCATAGGAACTGTTATTTTCCATATAAGACTGCAGATCGCTTACGGAAAGTACGAAAATGAGTCCGTAGGAGGCGTTTGAAAATGGCATCAGGCAACAGGCAAGTTCTTCCTGCCCGGTGAGCGGATTTTGATAATAGTGAAAGGCACCTGTTTCCTGAGAAATCTTTTTCAGAGTTTCGCATTCTTCTTCTGTGATAGAGGTAAAACTTCCAAGCTGATATCCGTCGGAGTTGTACATGACTCCTAGATTTTCAAAAAAGATATGGGCGGACTGACAGAATGGAAGCGACAATGCAATTGCGGAAAGTTCTTCTCTCAGCAGATTGATCTGAGTTGACCTTCCGTAAGTGGACAGACCGGAAAAACCGTTTGAAAATGTCTGGAGGTTGGACTGCCGGACGAGAGTAAAACCGGATCCGTAAATGGTATAAAGAGAATTATTCAGGTGCGAAATATAGGTTGTGTTATTGGAATCTATGGAAGAAAGCACCTGTTGTCTCAGAATCTGATTGCTGTATCGGAGTGTAAAGAACCATACAATGATCAATGGAAAAACTAGACATAAAAACAGAATCACAATTTTTTTCAGTAATGTATTTTTTCGTTTCATTTGGTCTTCTCCTTTGATGCTTTCTTATTAAAGATAGTATATCATGAAAAGGAAGCGATTCAATTTGGAAAAGTTATAAAATATTGTGATCTGTATAAAAATCCGGCTGTTTTATTTTTAACTGTCAATAAATTATAAAAAAGAAAAGAAATTATATGGTTATTTTCCGGGTAATTCTGGATAATAGAAGAAACCTTATGAAATCTCATAAAGAAATGGAGGAGTGAAAATGAGAAAAAGAAAAAAAGTACTTGCAGTCTTGTTGACCGGATGTATGATGGCAGGTTTGCTGGCCGGTTGTATGGAACAGGGAACCGGTGGAGGTTCATCCAAATCCAGTAAAGAAGCCGTAGAGATTCCGGAAGATCCGTGGGATCCGTATGAAGAAACCGTGACAATCAGCACTGTACTTCCGGAAAACGCGGGAATCCAGTTCGCGGAAGGAGACAGTTATGATGACAACCCGTGGTATCGTGCGTACAAAGAATGGTTTAACATTGAGGTTGTAAATGACTGGGTAAGTAATGATTATGACACAAAACTGAATCTGACCATTGCAGACAAAAGTATTCCTGATGTGTTCTGTGTTGACGCTCAGCAGCTTCGTCAGCTGAAAGAAGCGGATATGATCTACGACCTGACAGATATTTTTGATGAATATGCATCCGATCTTCTGAAAGGTTATATGGAACAGGAGAGCGATACGTTTGAAACCGGACATCTGGACGGAAAACTGTATGGAATTCCTCAGCTGTCCTATGGAATCATCGACCAGCCAAACCAGATCTGGATCAGGAAAGACTGGAAAGAGAATCTGAAGCTGGAAGATCCTCAGACGATGGACGATGTGATTGCGATCGCAAAAGCTTTCCAGGA
Source organism: Sellimonas catena (assembly GCF_027924685.1). Classification (NCBI taxonomy): domain Bacteria; kingdom Bacillati; phylum Bacillota; class Clostridia; order Lachnospirales; family Lachnospiraceae; genus Sellimonas; species Sellimonas catena. The sequence continues at coordinate 90,948 of NZ_BSBO01000006.1, read as the reverse complement.
AAATTACGGCGGATACGGCCTGACAGAAAATCAGGATCTGGACTGCTTTAAAATGCTCGCGGTAGCATGGGGAGCACACCCGGATATCTGGGTGGAAACAGCCGACGGCTCACTTGGATACGGCTCGGTACAGCCGGAGATGAAAGAAGCGCTGGCAGCATATACACAGTGGTATGCAGACGGAATTGTAGATCCGGAGTTCACTACAAAAGATCTGGAAAAAATGCTGGAAGGCGAAATCAGCGAACAGACAGGTGTAAGCCCGTACTATCAGTACTGGGGATACGATCCGGGCCCGAGTGTCGTACAGAATCTCGGAACAGACGCAATCTTTGAACCGTATAAGATTCCGTCGGCTAACGGTGAAGAAGTTCTTGCAAATGTTACATTTGCAAACTATGGCTATATTGTAGTAAGCAAAGACTGCAAGAATCCAGAAGCAGTGCTGAAGCTCCTTAACTTCTACGCACATGTCATGGATGAAGGAGATCAGGAAGATACTGACTTTATCAACGAACTGTTTGGAAACGCATATACAAATATTCCGTATGCTCTCCGTGTTATCAATCCAGATACAGACTACAATCAGTTTATCAAAGTTACCGATACACTTGCGGTAAGTCTGGACGAAGATCCTGCAACACTTGGCAAAGACGGAGTAAAATACTCCAACTGTGTAGACTTTATCAAAGAAGGTGCATCTACAGGAGTAGGAGATTATCTGCAGCAGGGCGGACCAAAATCGGCATATCGTATTTCCAAGGAGATTATCGATAACGAAGAATATATTCGTGACGCTATGTGGGGACCTCAGACAGAGACACTTCTGAGTGCAGGAAGTACATTGGATGATATCCTGATCGAAGGATTTACCAAAATTATTGTAGGAGAAGAAAGCATTGACTATTTTGATACACTGGTAGCTGACTGGGAGAGCGCAGGCGGTGCAAAGGCGACAGAAGAAATCAATGAAACCTATGGAAACAACTAAGAAGGTGGGCGTATGAAAAAATTAAAAAGACAATGGCAGTATCATCTCATGCTGCTTCCGGGCGTGATTTTGATCTTCATATTCGCATATATCCCGCTTTACGGGGTGATTATCGCATTCGAAGATTACAACCCGGCGCTTGGTTTTTCATCCCCATGGGTCGGTCTGAAAAATTTCGAATATATTTTCAGCCAGCCGGCTTTCCTGAGAACAATCTGGAACACGTTCTTTATTGCGGTGGCAAAGCTGATCGGAGGAATTGTCGTACCGGTTTTCTTCGCACTGCTGCTCAATGAACTGGTTTCCAACAGACTGAAACGAATTTTTCAGACGTTGATTTACATTCCAAACTTTTTGTCCTGGGTTATTATGGCCGGAGTTTTAATCGATATTCTTTCTAATACAGGAGTGATCAATCAGTTCCTTGGAATTTTTGGAGTCGGTCCGGTTAATTTTCTTGGGAATGCATCTATTTTCCCGTGGACAATGATCGTGACAGATATCTGGAAAGGTTTTGGATTCGGGACAGTTGTATATCTGGCCGCATTGACCAGTATTGATCCGGGATTGTATGAATCAGCGATTCTTGATGGAGCGACAAGATGGCAGCAGATCCGGTATATTACACTTCCGCTTTTGATGCCGACCATTATTCTGATGCTGGTACTTGCTCTTGGAAACGTACTGAATGCGGGATTTGACCAGATTTATAATCTATACTCCCCGATCGTATACCAGACCGGAGATATTATTGATACCTATGTATACCGCCTTGGTATTGAGCAGGCACAGTACTCAGTCGGAGCCGCTATCGGCCTGTTTAAATCTGCCGTTTCTGCAGTACTGGTACTGACATCCTACATTCTTGCTGACAAGTGTGCAGGATATAAGATTTTCTAGGAGGGATGAGATGCAGTATAAGACAAAAGGAAATAAAATTTTTAACTTTGTAAATATTTTTATTCTGACGATTGTATCGCTGACCTGTATCCTTCCGTTTATCAATCTGCTGGCAATTTCCTTTAGTGACAGTGCGGCGGTTTCTGCGGGAGCGGTAGGATTTGTTCCGGTGAACTTCACTTTGAGCGCATATGAGTATGCGCTCAAAGGAGGAAAGTTTTTAAGAGCTCTTTTAATCTCGTTTGAGAGAGTATTTCTGGGAGTGGGGATTAATCTGATCCTCATGATTCTTACGGCATACCCCCTGTCGAAGACAAAAAAACAGGTCACAGGAAGAAGCGTCTATATGGTTTATTTTGTCATTACCATGCTTGTTTCAGGAGGAATGATTCCAACTTATCTGGTTGTAACAGGGCTTGGACTGAAAGATACAATCTGGGCGCTTGTGCTTCCGGGGGCGGTACCGGTTTATAACATGATTATCCTGATGAATTTTATGAGAGGAATCCCGGAAGAGATTGAAGAGGCAGCTGCTATTGACGGGGCAAGTCCGTTCCAGATTCTGGTGAAAGTTCTGCTTCCGGTCTTGAAACCGGCACTTGCAACCGTGGGGCTGTTTTGTATTGTAACGCACTGGAATGACTGGTTCAGCGGAATGATTTATATGAACAATCCGAACAACTACCCTTTGCAGACCTATCTGCAGACTCTGCTGCAGAGTTTCGAACAGTTGCTTCGATCTGCCCAGGGTTCGGATATTCAGGCGTTGCTGATTCAGATGGATGCCAGAACCGGAAGAGCGGCACAGCTGTTCTTGGGAGCAATCCCGGTTATGATTATCTATCCGTTTCTTCAGAAATACTTCACAAAAGGTTTGGTCCTTGGAAGTGTAAAAGGTTAAAAGACAGAATCGGCATGCGAGGTGAAAGATGAGGCAGATTTATGTAAAAGAGTTCGGGATCATGCCCGGAGATGAGAAAGAAACAACCCTGAAACTGAGAAAGATGCTGCAGGAAATACGGAAAGAAGAAAAGCTGGAAATCCGTTTTGAAAAGGGAATCTACCATTTTTATCCGGATTATGCAGGAGAAAAACTGCTGTACATATCGAACCACGATGAAGACACCATAAAAAAGGTGGCATTTGATCTGAGCGGGATGAAACAGGTCAAAATCAGCGGAACAGATACGCAGTTTCTGTTCCATACGGATATTCTGCCGTTCCATATTGACAGATGCAGGGAGATCTGTATTGAAGGGATCACAATTGACTATGCACGGACCGGATATTCAGAAGGTAAAATTGTGAAAGTGACGGACAAAAAGATGCTTCTTGAGATCAATCGGGAGGAGTATCCATACCGGATCATTCACGGGAACATTTTTTTTGAAGAGGAAAATGGACTTGCTGAACTGTATTGCGGATGTCTGGAAATGGATGCCCGGAGATGTGCTCCGGTATACAGGGGAAGGGATATCAGTTTCAACAAGCCATACCCGTCTTCCTATGGGGCGACCTTCCGGGAAGAAGGGGAGAATCTGGTGGAAATCAGTCTTACAGGGGGGCAGAAGTTTCCCGAAACATCAAAGTCGGGGAATATTCTGATCCTGCGGCATCACTGGAGGACGCATCCGTGCTTTTATCTTACAGACAGCGCAGATGTAACATTAAGACATATTACGATTTATCACTGCACCGGAATGGCAGTCATCTCGCAGTTTACGAAGAATATTACAATCGAACAGGTGGATATACGAAGACACCCGGTAAAGAAGAGAATGTTTACGGCGACAGCGGATGGATTTCATTTTGTGTATGCCGGTGGAAAAATTCAGATCAAAGACTGCCTGGTGGAAAATCAGCTGGATGACCCGGTTAATATTCACGGAATCTACGGAAGAATTCATAAGGTGCTTAACAAAAAAGAAGTCATTGTGGAACTCGTGGAAGGTATGCAAAAAGGAGTAAAACTGGGACAGCCGGGAGAACTCTTCGGGATCATTGACAACCGGACGATGCTGGAAAAAGAAAGAGCAGAAGTCTGCGAAGTTACAATGCTGAATAAAGATTTTCAGCATATTGTATTCCACGATGAGATGGAATCTCTGACACCGGGATTTGTGGTAGAGAACAAATCCTATGTGCCGGATGTACTGGTGGAGGGATGTACATTTCGAAATAACAGGGCAAGAGGACTTTTGCTAACAACCGCGGGGCAGGTGATTGTGCGGAAGAACCGGTTTGAAACACCGGGAGCGGCTATTTTGATCGAAGGAGACTCTAATTATTGGTTTGAGTCAGGAGCGACGAAGTATATTCTTCTAGAGGAGAATGAGTTTATCAACTGTGCGTATGTTCCCCAATGGGGAAGTGCACCGATTCAGGTATCCCCAAGTGCCGGGATCTGGGAAGAAGGACAGAGATACCATCAGTATCTGGAAGTAAGGAAGAATCTCTTTCGATGCTTTGACAACCGCCTGGTTTACGCGGTTAATCTGGAAACACTGATTTTTCAGGATAACAAAATAGAAAAAACAGATCAGTTTCCGCCGATTGCGGGCGAGGCATTTAAGCTGGACGGAGTACTGAAGTTTCAGACAGATTATTATGGATAAAGGAGAACATCATGGGTGAAAAAATCAGAATCGGACTGATCGGACTGGGATGCAGAGGAGCAATGCTTCTGGAGGATGTCTTCCTCAATCATGAGGATGCAGTGATCAGTGCAGTGTGCGATGTATATGAAGACCGATGTGAAAAAGCGGCAAAACTGATTGTGGAGAAGACAGGAAAGAAGCCGTATCAGACTACGGATTACAGGAAGATATATGAATGTTCTGATATTGACGCGGTCATTTTGTGCAGCTCCTGGGAATCACATATCCGTCTGGCCATCGAGGCGATGGAAGCAGGAAAACCGGTCGGTTGTGAAGTAGGAGGCGCCTACTCGATTCAGGAATGCTGGAGACTGGTTGAAACGTATGAGAAAACGGGAACGCCGATTATGCTGCTGGAAAACTGCTGCTATGGGCGGGACGAGATGATGGCATACCATATGGTAAAAAAGGGCGTGTTTGGAAAAATTGTCCACTGTGCCGGAGGATATATGCATGATTTGAGAAAAGAAGTCGCTTACGGGAAAGAAGAACGGCATTACAGACTGAGAAATTATATTCACCGTAATACAGAAAATTATCCGACCCACGAACTGGGACCGATTGCACGGATTCTTGGAATTAACCATGGAAACCGTATGGTGTCACTGACATCCATGGCGTCGAAAGCGGAAGGACTGGAAGAGTATATCAAAAAAGAAAAGCCGGATGATCAGGAACTTCGTGCAGTCAGATTTCAACAGGGAGATATCGTCACGACACTGATTAAATGTGCAAATGGTGAAACGATTACACTGAAACTGGACACGACTCTTCCAAGGTATTATTCCAGAGGATTTTTTGTGCAGGGAACAAAAGGACTGTTCAACGAGGAGAATGGATCGATTTTTCTGGATGGAGAACATGAGAAGTATGATTTCTCCTGGAAAGAGCAGTGGGGAAATGTCGAAAAATACAGAGAAGAGTACGAACATCCTGTTTGGAAACAGTATCTCGAAGAAGGAGTAAAACGTGGACATGGCGGAATGGACTGGCTTGTTTTCTGTGATTTTGTAGAAGCCATCAGAGACCATAAACCGATGCCGATCGATGTATATGATATGGCTTCATGGATGAGCATTTCGACTTTGGCGGAACAGTCTATTACACTTGGAAGCCAGCCGGTAGCAGTACCGGATTTTACAAACGGAGCATGGATGATGCGGTAAACGGGCAAAAGCCTGAAGGGGCACAGTTGAAAAGCTGTGCCTGTTTTTTTACAATAGAAGAAATGAAAAACGGGAGGAAATTATGGAGCAGAAAAAAGAGATGTATGAAATAAGACTTGTAAGTTCTTTGGAGAAAGTTTTTCTGGAGGAAAGGCCGGTTTATCGTCCGGAGTGTATGAAGCTGACTTGCCTGAAGGGAGAAACGATTTCTTTTCAGGCCGCCTGTACGAGTACAGATTCGGAGCGGCGCCGGGTAACGGTACAGGTAGAATCAGAGATTAAGGATCTGATCCGTGTCAGACAGGTGGAAAATGTACCGGTATGTAAGGCATGCGGAAACAGGACAGATGATAACTACCTGAAAACAGAAGCGGGCTTATATCCGGATCTGTTAAGAGAACTGGAACATAATGAAACATATATTTACCCTCAGCAATGGAGGAGTCTCTGGATTGATATTGAAACGCCAGAAGATGTTTTGGCCGGAGTATATCCTGTTACGATTATCTTAACGAAAGGCCAGGAAAAACTTGCGGAAGCAAGGACAGAAGTTACCATATACAATGCGGTACTTCCAAAGCAGAAGATCCTGCATACAGAATGGTTTTATGCGGACTGTCTTGCGGATTATTATCATGTGCCGGTCTTTTCGGAAGAACACTGGAAGATTATGGAAAACTATATCCGGGAGTATGTAAAACGCGGCGGCAATATGATTCTCACACCGCTTTTTACACCGGCGCTTGATACGGCCATCGGGCATGAGCGGACGACAACACAGCTCCTCGATATTGAAGTGAAATCAGGAGAGTATCACTTTGGGTTTGAAAAACTGAAACGCTGGGTCGATCTTTGCAGAAGCTGCGGCATTCAGTATTTTGAGATGAGCCATCTTTTCTCCCAGTGGGGAGCCGCATATGCGCCAAAAGTGGTTGCACTCAAAGATGGAAAAGAGGAGAAAATCTTTGGATGGCATACACCGGCATCAGGAAAGTATACAGACTTTCTGCATGTGCTGCTTCCGCAGCTTACGGGAAAGCTGAAAGAATGGGGGATCGCTGAGGTAACCTGGTTTCATCTGTCCGACGAACCACGAGAGGAAGATCTGGATAGTTACCGTGCGGCGAGAGAATCTATTGAAGACCTGCTGGACGGATTTCATACGATGGACGCACTTTCGGACTATAAATTTTATGAACACGGACTCGTTGAGCAGCCGGTTCCGGCAAATGATGCGATTCAAGAATTCCTGAACCACGGAGTAGAAAATCTGTGGACTTATTATTGTGTGTCGCAGTCTTATGAGGTGAGTAACCGATTTATGGCAATGCCGTCTCTCCGTAACCGGATTTACGGGTTGCAGCTTTATAAATACCGGATTGCCGGAATTCTGCACTGGGGTTATAATTTTTATAACAGTCAGTATTCTTTGGAAAAACTGAATCCGTATCAGGTGACAGACGCAGGGGGATGTTTTGCGGCGGGAGATCCGTTCCTTGTTTATCCGGGAACAGACGGGTATCCGGAGGAATCCATTCGCATGATGGTGCTGGAAGAGGCGCTTCAGGATCTGCGCGCATGTGAACTTCTTGAATCTCTGGCAGGACGTGAAACTGTCATGGAATGCATAGAGGAGAATCTGGCAGAGCCTCTGACATTTACATGTTTCCCGAAAACAGACTATTATCTGATTGCTCTGAGGAACCGGATTAACCGCGAAATCGCAAAACGGATTTAGTCCATAACTATAGATAAAGATGATAAACTGATAGACAAACCTTATTTTACACTCCGAAGTGTACCGACGTATAATAGACGTACTATGAAGTTTGTTTGGGAGGAGGCAGCGGAGCGTTTATGGAGAAAAAGCAGATTTTCTGTGGGATTTGTTCGACCGGGTGTCCGATGGATGTTTATGTGGAGGATGGAAAGGTTGTTTCCGTTGAGGGCCGTGTGGAGAATGGAAAGAGCCGGGGACTTTGTTCTAAGGGAGCGGCGTCAAAGCAGTACCTTTATAATGAGGAGCGGATCCTTTATCCGATGAAGCGTGTCGGGGAGAGGGGAAGCGGAGCGTTTGAGCGGATTTCCTGGGAGGAAGCATATGATCTGATCGAGGAGAATCTGAACCGGGTGAAGGAGCGGTACGGGGCAAAGTCTGTGGTATTTTATGCGGGTTACCCGAAATGGTACAGACCTGCACTTCTGCGCCTCGCGAATGCATTTGGGAGTCAGAATTACTGTACGGAATCGAGTACCTGCTTTCAGGCTTCGGATCTGGCGTGGAAGTCGGTTTACTGAAACGGGATCTGTTTTCCGGATCTGGCCCATACGAAGACGCTTTTGCTTTGGACGAGCAATCTGTTCCATTCTAATACACCGATGGGAAAGATGTACCGGAGTTTAAAGGAGCGGGGTGTGAAGATCATTGCGGTGGATCCGCGTAATACAGTGACTGTGAAGGAGGCGGATATTCATCTGAAGATCACGCCGGGGACGGATGGAGCGCTTGCCCTTGCGATGGCCCATGTGATTATTGAGGAGAATCTTTACGACAAAGAGTTCGTGGAAAAGTATGTACATGGGTTTGAGGAATATAAGAATTATGTTCGGAAGTTTCCACCGGAGAAGGCACAGGAGATTACCGGGGCGGACGCGGATCTGATCCGGGAGGCGGCAAGGCTCTATGCCTGCAACAAGCCTTCGGGAATTCAGTTTTCGGTTTCAACGATTGTCCATCATATCAATGGTTTTCAGAACTACAGGGCGGTGTTCTGTCTGATTGCGCTGACGGGAAACTATGATATAGAGGGAGGAAACCGCTCCAGGCCGGGGCCTGCATCACCGTGCAACGAGTTTGGAAAAGTCATTCGTTATAATAAGGAAGAGGCCGTCGGGGAGAAAGATTTTCCGGTATGGTTTGATCTTCCTTGTCAGGAGGCCCAGTGCACGAGACTTGCGGACTATATCCTGGAGGAGGATCCGTATCCTTTGAAGGCAGTCTTTGCCATGGGACTGAATCACCGGATGTGGCCGCAGCCGGAGCATCTGCAGAAAGCACTTGGAACGCTGGATTTCTATGTCAACACAGAGCTGTTCTGGTCGGATTCTTCTAAAATGGCAGACCTGGTGCTGCCTGCCTGCACCACATTTGAGCGTGAGGAGGTCAAGTCGCTTCGGGGAGGAATGTTTGCGCTGAATCAGCGGGCAGTGGAGCCTGTCGGAGAGGCGAAAAATGATATTGAAATCATTATGGAACTGGCACGGAGAATGCAGTTGAAAGATAAAGTGCTGACCGGCGGATACGAATCCTACATGAATTATATTCTGGAACCGTCGGGGCTGACGCTGGAGGATCTCCGCAGCCATCCGGCCGGAATGAGAGGGAAAGTAATTTTTCCGCCGAGGGAACGGACTTACGAGGATGAGCCGTTTCATACGCTGTCCGGGAAGGTGGAATTTTCCTCACTGGTACTTGAGAAATATAAGGAAAGCAGAGGATATGATCCGCTGCCTGTCTACAAGGATTTCCGGGAACAGGATCAGGTGGACCGGAAGGAGTATCCGCTGATTTTAAATACCGGAGCCAGAAAACCACAGTTTTTCCATGCGAGAATGTACCGGCTTCCATGGCTTTCCGGTCTGGAAACGAACCCGATGGTGGAGATTCATCCGGATGACGGAAAGACTTACGGAATCGCAGACGGAGATCCGGTGAAAGTGACCTCTCCGGTCGGGGAAATGAAGGGAACTGCTGTGTATTCCATTACTGGAAATCCGGGCATAGTTTATATTTATCATGGAAATAAAAAAGGGGAAGCGAACAATCTGATTGACCGGAACTATCTTGATCCCTATACTGGTTTCCCGGGATATAAAAGCTATTTCTGTAAAATAGAAAAACAGGCGGAGGTGACAGAAAATGCCGTATCGACTGAAGTTTAATACCGCAGGATGCGTCGGATGTTATGCGTGCCATACGGCATGTCTGGACGCACATCATGGTGCAGAAGAGATTCATGCAAGAAGTTTTCGGACGATCCGGAAGGTGACAGATGAGGAGAAGGGATTTTCTTATGAGATCTGTCCGGGCTGCACTCATTGCGGAGCATGCGCAGAGGTATGTCCGTCAGGTGCGCTTTACCGGGATCAGGAATACGGATGGATTCTGGTTGACAAGGAGATGTGTATCGGCTGCGGAGCATGTGAAAAGGTCTGTCCGGATCATGTGATTTTTCTGGATGAAAATAAAAAAGCAGCGAAATGTGACGGCTGCATTGAGCGGCTGAAAGAAGGAAGGGAGCCGGCGTGTGTGTCCGTCTGCTGTCTGGATGTAATTACACTGGAGAAAGAATAGATGAGCAGACAGAGAACCGATCTGGCCGGATACATTCTGGCGGGAGGCAGAGGAAAAAGGATGGGCGGACGGCAGAAACTCTATCTGCGGCATCAGGGGAAGTATCTGGCTCTATGGGCAATGGAGACGCTCCGCTCTCTGGAGAATTTTTATATTTCGGTGGCTGAGATTCCAGAAGAGACTGTGGGGAGTGCCGGATGGATAACGGATTTCTATGAGGAAGCAGGACCGCTTGGAGGGATCATGAGCGGTCTTTTGCTGTGCCCTCAGGATGCTCTGTTTGTTGTACCGTGCGATACCTTTGGCCTTGATGAGGAGATGGCAGAAACGCTGATCCGGGAATATGAGAGGAGTGGACGTCCGGTATTTTACCGGACAGAAAAAGGGCCGGAACCGTTCCCGGGTATCTATACAAAAGCAATGATTCCCGTTATGGAACGGCAGCGCACAGCGGGAAATTACAGAATGAAGAGCCTGTTTGAGACAGAAGAAGCGAAGGAATATACGTTTCTCGACGGGACAAAACAGCTGAAAAAGCTCGTCAATCTGAATACAGAGCAGGAATATCGAAGACTTCAAAGGAGGAACGATGGACGGGAAAACAGTGACAGTGAATGAAGCGCAGGAACTGATAAAAAAAGTGGCTGTAAGGGAAGAAAAAACAGAGGAAGTCAGCCTGATGGATGCGGGAGGGAGAATCCTTGCTGAAGAGATCCGGGCCTGGCAGGACAATCCTCCGTTTCCAAGATCTCCCTATGATGGGTATGCCCTCCGTGCGGAAGATATCCGGGATGCCGGAAAAGAGACGCCGGTCTGCCTGCGGGTTGTGGAAAAACTGTGGGCGGGAGAATATCCGAAGCGGGAAATCAGGCCGGGGGAAGCAGCGCGGATCATGACCGGGGCACCGATTCCAAACGGGGCGGATACTGTTGTCAAACAGGAAGAGACTGACGGTGGAGAACGGAAAGTACAAATAAGAAAAAGCCAGAATGCATATGACAATTACTGCCCGGCAGGAGAGGACTTCCGAGAGGGAGACCTTCTGCTTGAAAAAGGGATCAGGCTCGATGCCATCCGAATCGGAATCGCGTCTGCAGCGGGGTACCATACCGTCCGGGTGCGAGAGAAAGTGAAAATTGCGGTACTGACCACCGGGAATGAACTGTGCTTCCCGGGAAAAACGCTTTGCCCCGGGCAGATTTACGACTCCAGTCTGTTTATGATTGCAGAGCGGATTCGGGAGCTTGGAGGAGAAGTTGTGCTGGCAGAAGAAATACCGGATGAGGAGGAAACTATTCGGACAAGCCTGAGAAAAGCGGCCGGCTGCGCCGATCTGGTTGTGACGACGGGCGGAGTCTCTGTGGGAGAAAAAGATCTGGTAAAGGATGTCCTGAAACAGGAAGGAGCAGACTTCCTGTTTGAACGTGTTCTCGTAAAGCCAGGTTCCCCGACAGCATGTTCCGTCTTACAGGGGACGCTGGTCGTAAGCCTTTCCGGCAATCCATTTGCGGCGGCAGTTCATATGGAGCTCTTTGTAAGATATGCGGCAGCATGTCTTTTGGGATGTGAGGACCTGCTTCCAAAAGAAGAAAAGGGGATTTTGATGACGGCCTTTCATAAGACATGCAAAACAGACCGCTACATCAGAGGGAGAGAAGAGTCCGGCAGAATTACCATTCCTCAGGATAAAGAAAAATCAGGGATTTTAAGTTCTATGAATGGCTGCAACTGTCTGGTAAAAATCGAGAAAGGCAGAGAGCGGATTGAAAAGGGAGAACAGGTATGGTATATCAGAATATAGCAGGACATCCGGTGCTCTTTGGAATAGCCGGGGAGAAAAATTCCGGGAAGACAACGCTGATGGAATCACTCATCCGGATTCTCACCGGAAGAGGCTTTCAGGTTGCGGCCATAAAGCATGACGGCCATGACTTTGAGGCTGACCGGGAAGGAACGGACAGCTGGAGGCACTATCAGGCAGGTGCCTATGCATCCGCAGTTTTTTCTTCCGGAAAATATCAGCTTGTGAAAAATCAAAGAGGTACGAAACTGGAAGAACTGACCACATTTTTTCCTGAGGCGGATGTGATTTTGATTGAGGGAATGAAGGACGCGGATCATGAGAAATACTGGTGCTGTGATCCGAAGGAACTGCCGGATGCAGAAAAACTTGCGGACCGGATTGAAGAGAAGATACGAAAAGAAAGGAGTCAGATGATGGAGCTGGAAACATTGATGGAGAAGATTCAGCTTCCGGAGGAGGGAAGGAACTGTGCGGGATCCTTTCCGATGACGGAGACAGTTTATCAGAAATGGAAGAATTTATTTTACGAGGATACAAAGACATTTTTTGAGGAAGCAGATAAAAGGACGGACAAAGAACAGTTCTATCTCTGTCTGTACCTGCGTCTGGCATGCGATCTGTACCCGGCATTTATGGAGAAAGGGATTTCCGACCGCGTTTATTTTGATACCTTTTATGATATTACGATCTGGTACAGGCGGTGCATGAAAACGAAGGGAATTCCGGGTATTGTGGAAGAACGCTGGCTGTCGCTCCCGTTGCAGATGAAAATTTTCCGGCTTGGAAGACTTCAGTTTGAGCCGGATCCGGAGAATAAGGTTCTGCATGTGCACATTCCGGAGGGAGAGCCGCTTCTGGATGAGGAATGCGGAAAATCATTTGCGGAGGCAGACCGCTTTTTCGGACCGGAGTATACGATGTATGACTGTGAATCGTGGCTGCTCTCGCCGAAGCTTCAGAAACTCTTAAAACAGCAGAGCAACATTCTGAAATTCCAGAACCGGTTTGAGGTGGAAAAGATCATCTATCCTTTCCGCCAGGCGGAGGAAAGGGTATTTGGCGAAATCCGGGAAGATAAAGAAAACTATCCGGAACAGACAAGCCTGCAGAGAGCTGTGAAACAGCTTGTGATGACAGGGGAGGACGTCGGAATCGGCTATGGTGTGATTGATAGAAATAAACTATAAAAGACCCCGTATATTTGTACTTTCAATTTGCTAACCCTTCCAGGGAAACAGTATAGTAATAGAAGAACATTATAGTCATGGAGGGAAAGCAATGATAAAGCAAGAGACAATTTATGAGATGAGGCTTGTAAGCTCTCTGGAAAAAGTATTTCCGGATGATAGGCCGGTTTACCGGCCGGAGTGTATGAAGCTGACCGGACTGAAAGGGGAGACGGTGTCCTTTCAGGCAGCCTGTACCTGCACCGGATTTATGAAAAACCGGGTGAAAGTGCGGATTGACTCAGAACTGAAAGATCAGATTCATGTGCGTAAGGTGGAAACGGTTCCGGTGGGAAGAACCTGCGGACCGATCGTGGATGATAATTATCTGAGAACGGATTCCGGCGTATACCCGGATCTTCTGCGGGAACTGAAGGACGATGAAGTGGATATCTATCCGCAGAAATGGAGAAGTATCTGGATCGACATCGAGATCATAGAAGAAGTGAAAGCAGGAATGTATCCGATCACGGTAAGTTTGGAGAAAGACGGAGAGACGCTTGTAAGTGCACAAACCGAAGTGACTATCTATGATGCCGTGCTTCCAAAACAAAAGATCATGCATACGGAATGGTTTTACCTGGACTGTCTGGCCGACTATTACCATGTGCCGGTATTCTCAGAGGAACATTGGGAGATTATTGAAAATTACCTTCACGAGTATGTGAAACGGGGCTGCAATATGATTCTTACTCCGCTCTTTACACCGGCCCTGGATACGGCGGTCGGAGCTGAGCGTACGACGACCCAGCTTCTGGATGTCAAGGTGGAAAACGGGGAATATGTATTTGGCTTTGACCGGGTGAAACAGTGGGTTGACCTCTGTCAGTCCTGCGGAATCGAGTATTTTGAGATGTGCCACCTGTTCTCCCAGTGGGGAGCAAAATACGCGCCAAAAGTTGTGGCGATGGTGGATGGAGAAGAGAAGCAGATTTTCGGATGGCATACGCCGGCAGTCGGAGAGTATACGAAATTCCTCCATGCACTGCTCCCTCAGCTGACCCAGAAGCTTAAAGAATGGGGCATTGACAAGGTGACGTACTTCCATCTGTCCGATGAGCCAAGAGAGGAGCATCTGGAGAGCTACAGGGCCGCGAAAGAGTCGATCGAGGGACTGCTGGACGGATTCCACACCTTTGATGCGCTTTCCAGCTATGAGTTCTATAAGCACGGTCTTGTAGACAAGCCGATTCCGGGAAATAATGAGATCGAAGAATTCCTGGAGCACGGCCTCACGGATATGTGGACCTACTACTGCGTCGGACAGTTTTACGAGGTGAGCAACCGGTTTATGTCCATGCCGTCTCTCAGAAACCGGATCTACGGGCTGCAGCTCTATAAATACAAAATCATCGGAATTCTTCACTGGGGATACAACTTCTACAACAGCCAGTTCTCACTTGAGAAGATCAATCCGTATCAGGTGACGGATGCAGGCGGAGCATTCCCGTCCGGGGATGCGTTCCTTGTATATCCGGGAGAGGACCGGCATCCGGAAGAATCCATCCGTATGATGGTGCACGAAGAGGCACTTCAGGACATGCGGGCATGTGAACTGCTGGAATCCCTGGCAGGACGTGATTTTGTCATGGAGTGTATCGAAGAAGATCTGGCGGAGCCTTTGACATTCAAGCGCTTCCCGAAATCGGATTATTACCTGCTCGCTCTCAGAAATCGGATCAACCGGGAAATCGCCAAAAGGGTACAGCAATAACTTAATTATATGAAAAAGCTATGCCGCTCTATTTTGAGCGGCATAAATTATCGTTTTAGGGAAGATGTAAGCGGGAATGGAGAATCCATGTATATTTTTCTTTGACGGAAAGATACTAATATAAATATGTATGAAATAAAAAATCGAAATATTAAATGCAAAAATGAAAGTTGAACACCGGGAAAGGTCATGATATACTGTATATATCAATGAATGCAGGGGTGGTGAATGCAGTGGAGAAACAGTTTATCAGAATTGAGAATATTACGATAGAAAACTTTAAAAATGTGAAGAAGGGAACGATTAGCTTAAAAAACAGAAGAAAGAATTATCGTGCAAGTATTCTTGGCTTATATGGACAAAATGGGTCAGGAAAAACGGCACTCATTGATGCAGTACAGTTATTGCGTTTTGCATTATGCAGTCAGCCAATTCCAGAAAAATATGCAGAATATATTAATGTAGAGGAGCGGACTTCTACATTAAAATTCCAGTTTATATTGCAGCAGGAGGACTATTGCTGTAATCTTTGGTATCAGTTTTCTATGGAAAAAGTTATAGACGAATCTCCTTATCATGATAACAAATTGGAAAATTCTAAAACGAAGTATAAAGTCAAGATTTTTGATGAAGTATTGAGTTATGGGTACACATCAAATGAGAAAAAAATTCGGAAAGGTCCGTTGATTGATACAAGCGCAGATGGAATTTTTCTCCCAAAATCAAAGTATCAGGAACTACTGGGAAACAGCACGGAAGACGTGACAGAGATGCTCGTGACAAAAAGGCTGGTTCAAGAGCAGTCCAGAACATTTATTTTTTCCAGAGAAATGATGAGGCGCTTCCGGGAAAACTGTCAGGTAAAGTTGTATTTGGATATTTTGGAAGGATTGCATCGATTTGGAAACAGAGAACTGTTTATAATTGATACGGAGCACGAGGGGCTAATCAATATGAATGCGCTTCCGCTGGCTTTTAAATATAAAGATGATACTTCAGAATCCTTTGGAAATCTTTTGCTTCCATTGAATATCCCAGCATCAATTCCGGAAAAGGCAATGGAAATTGTTAGAAAAATTATTGCGAATATGAATATTGTGCTTCAGGAATTAGTTCCGGGGCTGACGATTGATATAATTGATTTGGGACCGGTTGTGGAAAAAGATGGAAGCCTGGGAAGAATGATTCAATTAATGTCTTTAAAAAACAACAAGGCGATTC
Source organism: Sellimonas catena (assembly GCF_027924685.1). NCBI lineage: Bacteria > Bacillati > Bacillota > Clostridia > Lachnospirales > Lachnospiraceae > Sellimonas > Sellimonas catena. Next base: position 74,915 of record NZ_BSBO01000006.1, on the reverse strand, counting down.
CGTTTCGGTATGAATCAGAAGGAATAAAAAAAATCGTTTCGATTTTACAGTTGTTGATTGTAGTTTATAATAACCCATCCATTACTGTAGCAGTAGATGAACTGGATGCAGGGATTTTTGAATATCTTCTCGGAGAACTGCTGCACATTATTTCTGAGAAAGGGAAGGGACAACTTATCTTTACTTCACACAATCTCAGACCATTGGAGACACTGGACAAAGGGTTTGTTGCGTTTACAACAACAAATCCGGAAAATCGGTATATTCGGTTTACAAATGTAAAAGGAACAAATAATTTACGGGACTTTTATTATCGAGATATTGTTCTTGGGGAACAAAATGAACAAGTATACTGTCCAACAAATAACTACGAGATTGCGTTAGCATTTCGAGAGGCGGGTGAGACATTTGTCCCATAGAAAAATTGTGCTTGTTATTGTGGAGGGACCCTCGGATGAGACGGCGCTTGGCGTGGCATTGAGTCAACTTTTCGACAGAGATAAAGTTTACATTCATATTATGCATGGGGATATTACATCCAGAAAGGGAGTTCAATCATCTAATATTATTTCTAAACTCGGAAATGAAATACGAAAGTATGCAAATTCCCAACATTATAAAGCAAAAGATTTTAAACAAATTATCCATATTGTAGATACAGATGCCGTGTTTATACCAGATGAAAAAATTATTGAAGATGAATCGGCTAAAGAGATATTATATCAATCGGATGGAATTCATACACAAAAGCCTGATGAAATTATAGAGCGGAATCTTCAAAAAAAGGAGAACTTATACCGGTTAAGAAAAACGGGGCAGATATGGAATATCCAATATAGGGTATACTATATGTCTTGTAATTTAGATCATGTACTATATAATAAGCGGAATAGTACAGAAGAAGAAAAGGAAGAGGATGCGTATGATTTTGCAAGGAAATACAAAAAAGATTTAAAAGGCTTTACAGACTTTATGTGTTGTTCAGACTTTTCGGTACATCATGATTATCAAACATCATGGGCTTATATTGAAGAGGGGATGAATTCGATTGAACGTCATACAAATTTATGTATCGGTATTGAAGAAGAAGTAAAGAACTAACCCAAAAGAGGGTGCAGAGGAGTCGCCGCAAAGATGCGGGGACTCCTCTGCCTACTGTAGGAAAAGATAGTATCCCGGGGAACCAGCGCTGCCTATCGTAAAGAAAAGAGCAACTCGTCGTAAGTTGGATATGGCAGGTAACTCCCCGGAATGATGGCTTCAGCCTGATCCACGGAGGCACGGAGGGTATCCATGTCTTTCAGAATTGAATCATGATAATAGCGTGCGGTCTCAAGTGGTTCCTCCATCTGTTCTGCCTTTTTTGTGTCCTCGGTGAGAGCGGCCAGAGCAAGTACGATCTGTTCGGAAGATTCGGTCAGCGTCTGGACGATTTTTTCTTCGTAAGACGCGGACAGGGACGGAAGGAGTTTCCGTTTGTCGAGCGCTTCCTTTGTCACATCGGATACATAGGCAAAAAGTGCCGGTGTGAAGTCTTTTTTCACCATGTCCTGCATGGTCAGAGACTCGATATGGATCGTCTTGGAGTAGTTTTCCAGAATGATTTCATACCGTGAGTAGATCTCTTCTTTTGTAAAGATCCTGTGTTTTATAAAGAGATCAATATTCTTTTCCGCGATAAACTGCGGCAGAGCGTCCGGCAGAGATTTCAGGTTGAAAAGCCCGCGCTTTTTCGCTTCTTCCACCCATTCATCGGTGTATCCGTTTCCGTTAAAGAGAATACGCTTATGCTGCGTAATCATGGATTTTAAAAGTTCCTGAATCTGTTCTTCCATCTGTTCTTCCGGGACGTCTTTGAGCACTTCGTAGATCCGGCTCAGAGATTCTGCGACAGCGGTATTTAAGATGACGTTTGGCTCTGCGACGGACAGGGCGCTTCCCGGCATACGGAACTCAAATTTGTTTCCCGTAAAGGCAAACGGTGAGGTACGGTTCCGGTCAGTTGTGTCTTTGGCAAAATGCGGCAGCACTTTTGCACCGATCTCCATAAGAATCTGCTTCTGCTTGAGGAAGTCGGTTCCTTCTTCGATGGATTTTAGTACGGAGGTCAGTTCATCGCCGAGGAAGATGGAGACGATGGCCGGAGGCGCTTCGTTGGCTCCAAGCCGGTGGTCATTTCCTGCACTTGCAACGGAGACACGCATCAGATCTGCGTAATCGTCCACAGCCGCGATAACTGCCATCAAAAAGACAAGGAACTGTGTATTTTCCGCCGGAGTTTTCCCGGGATCGAGAAGGTTCTCGCCGGAATCCGTGACGAGGGACCAGTTGTTATGCTTTCCGCTTCCGTTGACACCTTCAAATGGTTTTTCATGGAGAAGGCAGGCAAGATGATGGGAGTCAGCGATTTTCTTCATCATTTCCATGGTCAGCTGGTTGTGGTCGACCGCCACGTTTGCTGTATCGAATACCGGTGCAAGTTCGTGCTGTGCCGGTGCGACTTCGTTGTGCTTCGTCTTGACCGGAACACCGAGTTTCCAGAGCTCTTCGTCCAGATCATGCATATAGGCAGCCACCTTCGGTTTTAAGACACCGAAGTAGTGATCTTCCATTTCCTGTCCTTTCGGGGCCGGAGCGCCGATCAGCGTCCGTCCGCAGAAAAGCAGGTCCTTCCGTTTTTTATAAAGATCCTTGTCTACCAGAAAGTATTCCTGCTCGGACCCGATGGTCGTATCGACTTTTTTCACTTTTGTATTTCCAAGAAGATGAAGAACTTTCAATGCCTCCTTGTTCAGAGCTTCCATGGAGCGAAGCAGAGGAGTTTTCTTATCCAGGGCTTCACCATTGTAGGAACAAAAGGCAGTCGGAATATAGAGAGAGCCATCCTTGATAAAAGCAGGGGAAGTCGGGTCCCAGGCGGTATATCCTCTTGCCTCGAAGGTGGCACGCAGGCCGCCGGAAGGGAAGCTGGATGCATCCGGTTCTCCTTTGATCAGTTCTTTCCCGGAAAACTCCATGATGACCTGTCCGCCGCCCACCGGGGAAATAAAGCTGTCATGTTTTTCCGCTGTAAATCCGGTCATCGGCTGGAACCAGTGGGTAAAATGGGTTGCGCCGTGCTCGATGGCCCATTCTTTCATGGCAGCGGCAACGGTATTTGCCACATCAAGCTCCAGGTGTGTTCCGTTCTGTATGGTTTTGTGAAGTGCCTTGTAGGTGTCTTTTGGAAGACGTTCGCGCATGACTTTGTCATTGAATACAAGACTTCCGTAAAGTTCCGGTATGGTTTTTGATACTTCTTTCATCATATAGAGACTGCTCCTTTCATTTCCTGAAGAAATCATGCATGAATCCGCGGATCCATACAACAGAAAAAGGCACTTCGGACAATGTCCAAAGCGCCTTTGCTTTATGCTGTGTAGTATAAACACAAAACAAGAAATCTGTCAATCCTTTTTTTGAAAAATAATAAAAAAAAGAAAAAACCCTTGCAAAACCGAAAAAGACCATTAAAATGTCTTAATATGAACGCGGTATGTAATAACCACTTTGTTTTTTCTATTACAAGATGATGAGATCAATGGACGGAGGAAGGAAAATGAAGACATGTTTACAGTATGATCAGTATCAGGAAACCGGAGTCAGAGAAGAGTGCGGTGTGTTCGGCATTTACGATTTTGACGGGAATGATGTTGCGTCATCGGTTTATTACGGGCTCTGTTCTCTGCAGCACAGAGGACAGGAATCCTGCGGTATCGTTGTATCCGATACAAAAGGAGACAGGGGAAACATCGCATATCATAAGGATCTTGGACTTGTCAGCGAGGTATTTAAGCCGGATACGCTGTCATCTCTCCATGGAAATCTTGGAATCGGACATGTCCGGTATTCAACAACGGGAGGCTCTACAAGAGAGAATGCACAGCCTCTTGTTTTGAATTATATCAAGGGGACGCTGGCTCTTGCGCATAATGGAAATCTGGTCAATGCTGCAAGTCTGAAAGAAGAACTCGTATACGGAGGTGCCATTTTCCATACAACGACAGATTCCGAGATGATTGCATATTATATTGCGAGAGAGAGAGTCCACACCAGAAATGTGGAGGAGGCTGTTCTCCATACAGCAAGACGGATCCGGGGTGGATATGCTCTTGTCGTGATGAGCCCGAGAAAACTGATCGCCGTGAGAGATCCGTTCGGTCTGAAACCGCTCTGTATCGGAAAGAGGAACAATGCTTACATTGTCGCATCGGAGAGCTGTGCCCTTGCATCCGTAGGAGCAGAGTTTATCCGGGACATTGAGCCGGGAGAGATGGTTGCAATTACGGAAAAAGGCATCACGTCCAATAAGGAACTGCAGCAGAAGGAGCGGGCACACTGTATTTTTGAATACATCTATTTTGCGCGTCTGGACAGTGAGATGGACGGCATTAAAATCTATGATGCCAGAATCCGTTCCGGACGGGCCCTGGCAAAAGCGTGGCCTGTGGATGCGGATCTTGTGACCGGTGTTCCGGAATCCGGACTTACGGCAGCAAAAGGATATGCCATGGAGGCAGGACTTCCATTCGAAATCGCCTTTTATAAAAACAGCTATATCGGAAGGACCTTTATCAAACCGACACAGAAAGAAAGAGAATCCAGTGTCAAGCTGAAATTGAACGTTCTGGAATCTGTTGTAAAGGATAAACGGATTGTGCTGGTGGATGATTCCATCGTTCGGGGGACCACGATGGCCAACCTGATTCAGATGCTGAAAAAGGCAGGGGCAAAAGAGGTTCATGTACGCATCAGCGCCCCTCCGTTTCTGTATCCATGTTATTACGGAACGGATGTACCGTCCAATGAGCAGCTCATTGCGGCGGACCATACAACAGAAGAAATCCGTGAAATTATCGGTGCAGATTCCCTCGGATACATGAAAATTGAGGACCTGCAGACAATGGTAGGAGATCTGGGGATTTGTAAAGCATGTTTTGACAACCACTATCCGGTTCCTGCGGAAAGCGAAAAAAAGGGATTTACAAACGAAGAAAATTAGAGTATAGTAATGGAATAATAAAAAAAGAAAAGAGCATATGGCAATAAAGGCGGCAAAGGTGTCGATAAAGAAACGCAGGACGAAAGCGGTTTCGGGCACTTTTGCCCCCTTTTTTATTTGAAATTCCATCCTGCCGGATGGAGGAAAGTCGTAAGGAGGTAACAGAAAGAATGGTAAAATATGTATTTGTAACAGGCGGAGTGGTATCCGGACTGGGGAAAGGAATCACGGCAGCGTCACTTGGAAGGCTGTTAAAAGCAAGGGGATATCAGGTGACCATGCAGAAATTTGACCCGTATATCAATGTGGATCCGGGAACGATGAATCCAATCCAGCACGGGGAAGTGTTTGTGACGGATGACGGAACGGAGACGGATCTGGATCTGGGACATTATGAACGGTTCATTGACGAGAGTCTGGATAAGAATTCCAATGTCACCTCCGGAAAGATTTACTGGTCTGTGCTAAATAAAGAGCGTCACGGAGATTACGGCGGAGGCACTGTTCAGGTGATTCCGCATATTACAAATGAGATCAAAGAACGGTTTTACCGGGCGAAAGATCCGGGGGAAGACAGGATTGCCATCATTGAGGTGGGCGGTACTGTCGGGGATATTGAGAGCCAGCCTTTTCTGGAGGCGATCCGCCAGTTCCAGCATGATGTGGGAAAGGAGAATGCGATCCTCATTCATGTAACGCTGATTCCGTATCTGAAAGCGTCCGGAGAAATGAAGACGAAACCGACCCAGGCAAGCGTTAAGGAACTGCAGCGGCTTGGAATCTGGCCGGACATTCTGGTCTGCCGTTCCGAGTATCCGGTACCGCAGGAGATGCGGGACAAAATCGCACTCTTCTGTAATGTACCGTCAGAAAATGTTCTTCAGAACCTGGATGTGGACTATCTCTATGAAGCGCCGCTTGCCATGGAAAAAGAGCATCTGGCACAGGCGGTTTTAAAATGCCTGCATCTGGAAGACAGAGAGCCGGATCTTCAAGACTGGATCGAAATGACCGAAGCGCTTCGTCATCCAAAGCAGGAAGTCGAGATTGCCATCGTAGGAAAATATACTCAGCTTCACGATGCCTACCTCAGTGTGGTGGAAGCATTGAAGCACGGCGGAATCAGCTGCCATGCGGATATTCAGTTTAGATGGACGGACTCGGAGGAGATTACAGAGGAAAACCTGGAGGAGAAGCTTGGCGGAGTGGACGGAATTCTCGTGCCGGGTGGATTTGGCAAGCGTGGTACGGAGGGAATGATTCTTGCGGCGGACTATGCGAGAAGAGAGAATATCCCGTATCTTGGTATCTGCCTTGGAATGCAGATGGCAATCGTTGCCTTTGCCCGGTATGTGGTTGGCTATCACGATGCGGACAGTATCGAGTTCCATCCGGAGACGCTGCATCCGGTGATTTCCCTGATGCCGGATCAGAAAGATGTGGAAAACATCGGCGGAACACTCCGTCTGGGAGCATATCCGTGTGTGCTGGATGAACATTCCAGAAGCTGTGCGCTCTATGGCAAAACAGAGATTTCCGAGCGGCACAGACATCGTTATGAAGTCAATAACGATTACAGGGAAGTGCTGGAAAAGGCAGGGCTTCATCTGGCAGGACTGTCACCGGACAAACGGATTGTGGAAATGATTGAAATCACAGATCATCCGTTTTATATCGGAACTCAGGCTCATCCGGAATTCAAATCCAGGCCGAACCGTCCGCATCCGCTGTTTGCGGGCTTTGTCAAAGCGGCGGCAGAGCATCAGAAATAGAAACGAAGCGAAAGGAAGAATCAGATGAAAGGAAAACAAGGATTGTACTGCCCGATGCTGGAGCACGATAACTGCGGAATCGGCGCAGTCGTAAATATAAAGGGAAAAAAGACACACCGGGTAGTCAGCCAGGCGCTTGAGATTGTGGAAAATCTTGAACACCGGGCGGGGAAAGACGCAGAAGGAAAGACCGGAGACGGAGTCGGAATTCTGCTTCAGATTTCCCATTCTTTTTTCCGCGAAGCATGTAAAAAAGCACAGATCGATATCGGGGAAGAACGGGAGTACGGAATCGGGATGTTTTTCTTCCCGCAGAATGAACTAAGGAGAAACCAGGCCCGAAAAATGTTTGAGACCATCGTGAAAAAAGAAGGACTTACCTTTCTTGGGTGGCGGGAAGTCCCGGTCTGCCCGGAAGTACTCGGAAAGAAAGCAAAAGACTGCATGCCGAAAATTATGCAGGGATTCGTGGCAAAGCCGGAGGATGTAGAAAAGGGACTGGACTTTGACCGCAGGCTTTACGTTGTAAGGAGAGAGTTTGAGCAGAGCACAACAGAAACCTATGTGGTCTCTCTTTCCAGCAGGACGATCGTGTACAAAGGGATGTTTCTCGTAGGACAGCTTCGCACCTTTTTCACGGATCTGCAGGATGAGCGGTATCAGTCCTCGATTGCACTGGTACACTCCCGGTTCAGCACCAATACGGAGCCGAGCTGGCAGAGGGCCCATCCATATCGGTTTATTGTGCATAACGGAGAAATTAATACCATTCAGGGCAATGCGGATAAGATGCTGGCAAGAGAGGAAAACATGTCCTCCCCGTATTTTGAGGGCAAGCTTCACAAGATTCTGCCGGTAGTGGACCGGAGCGGTTCTGATTCCGCGATGCTGGATAATGCGCTGGAATTTCTTGTGATGAACGGTATGGATCTGCCTCTTGCGGTCATGTCTGTCATCCCGGAGCCATGGGCAAACAATGATACACTGACACAGGCGAAGAAAGATTTCTATCAGTATTATGCGACCATGATGGAACCGTGGGACGGTCCGGCATCGGTCATGTTCAGTGACGGAGACATTCTCGGCGCAGTACTGGACCGGAACGGTCTCCGCCCTTCAAGATACTATATTACAAAAGACCATCACCTTTATCTGGCCTCCGAGGTCGGTGTGTTAGAGGATATCCGGGAGGACCAGATCCTGGAGAAAGGAAGAATTCATCCGGGGAAAATGCTGGTGGTGGATACAATCGGACAAAGGATCATCAACGATGATGAGCTGAAAGAATACTATGCGAAGAGACAGCCGTACGGCGAATGGCTGGATCAGCATATGATGGAGCTGAAGGATCTGAAGATTCCGAACAGGAAGGTGGAGCAGTATACAACGGAAGAATGTGCAAAGCTCAGAAAGGCCTTCGGATATTCTTATGAGGAATATCATGATTCCATCCGGACCATGGCATTAAACGGTGCGGAAGGCATCGCGGCGATGGGAGTGGATACCCCGCTTGCAGTGCTTTCAAAAGAGCATCAGCCGTTGTTCTATTATTTTAAACAGCGGTTTGCGCAGGTGACGAACCCTCCGATCGATGCGGTCCGGGAGGAGATTGTGACATCTACAAGCGTGTACATCGGAAAAGAAGGAAACATCTTAAAAGAGCAGCCGGAAAACTGTCAGGTTCTGAAAGTCAACAATCCGATTCTTTCCGACACGGATCTTCTGAAGATCAAGGATATGAAAAAACCGGGATTCTGCCCGGCGGAAGTTTCCATCATCTGTTTTAAGAACATGCCGATGGAAAAGGCGCTGGACCGTCTTTTTATTGAAGTGGACCGTGCCTATAAGGACGGGGCTACAATCCTGATTTTGACAGACCGGGGCGTGGACGAAAACCATGTGGCGATTCCGTCGCTTCTGGCGGTTTCCGCAGTGCACCATTATCTCGTGCGGACGAAAAAGAGTACGTCCATGCCGATCATTCTGGAGTCTGCAGAGCCAAGAGAAGTCCATCATTTTGCGACGCTTCTCGGATACGGCGCAAGCGCGGTGAACCCGTATCTGGCGCATGAGACCATACGGGAGATGATTGAAAACGGACTTCTGGAAAAAGATTATTATGCGGCAGTTTACGATTACGATCAGGCAATTTTGAATGGAATTGTCAAGATCGCTTCCAAGATGGGAATTTCCACAATCCAGTCTTATCAGGGATCCCAGATTTTTGAGGCTGTGGGAATCTCCAAAGAAGTGATCGACAAATATTTTACCCATACCGTCAGCCGGGTGGGAGGCATCACCATGAAGGAAATCGAAGAAGATGTGGAACGGCTCCACAGTCAGGCATTTGATCCGCTGGGGCTGGATACGGACCTGACACTGGAGAGCATCGGACGCCACAGTTTCCGAAGCCAGGGAGAACATCACCGGTACAATCCGGAGACGATCCACCTGCTTCAGCAGTCGGTATGGCAGAACGATTACCAGATGTTTAAGGAATATACCGGGAAGATTGACAAGGAGAAAACCGGGTATCTGCGAAGTCTGATGGAGTTCAACTATCCGGAAAACGGCGTCCCGATCGAGGAAGTGGAAAGCGTCGAATCCATTGTGAAACGGTTCAAGACCGGCGCTATGTCCTACGGTTCCATTTCCCAGGAGGCACATGAGGCACTGGCCCTTGCTATGAATGCGATCCATGGAAAATCCAACAGCGGGGAAGGAGGAGAGTCGCCGGAACGTCTCCTGACCAAGGGGACAAAGGAGAACCGGTGCTCTGCCATCAAACAGGTGGCAAGCGGAAGATTCGGCGTGACGAGCCGGTATCTGGTGAGCGCCGACGAGATCCAGATCAAGATGGCACAGGGGGCAAAACCGGGAGAGGGCGGACATCTGCCGGGAAGGAAAGTGTATCCGTGGATTGCAAAAACACGGTACTCCACACCGGGCGTGAGCCTGATTTCCCCGCCGCCTCACCATGATATCTATTCTATCGAGGATCTGGCACAGCTGATCTACGATCTGAAAAATGCGAATAAGGATGCAAGAATTTCGGTGAAACTCGTATCCGAGGCAGGAGTTGGAACGATTGCGGCCGGCGTTGCAAAAGCGGGAGCGCAGGTCGTGCTGATCTCCGGATATGACGGTGGAACCGGAGCCGCTCCGGGAAGTTCCATCCACAATGCAGGGCTTCCATGGGAGCTGGGACTTGCGGAGGCACACCAGACTCTTCTGAAAAACGGTTTGAGGAACCGGGTACACATCGAGACGGACGGAAAGCTCATGAGCGGCCGGGACGTAGCGGTAGCAGCGCTTCTTGGAGCGGAAGAATTCGGATTTGCGACGGCTCCGCTTGTGACTCTCGGGTGTGTCATGATGCGTGTATGCAATCAGGATACCTGCCCGATGGGCGTGGCAACACAGAATCCGGAGCTGCGGAAATGTTTTAAAGGGAAACCGGAGTACGTTATTCATTTCATGGAATTTATCGCACAGGAACTTCGGGAATATATGGCAAAACTTGGTGTACGGACGATTGATGAAATGGTAGGCCGCACGGATCTGTTAAAAGCAAAGGAACAGCCGGAAAACGAGCGTGGCAGGACCATTGATCTGAGTGCGGTCCTGGATCATCCGTATACCGGAGAAAACAATATCAAAGGGGAGTATGATTTCGGGCTGGAAAAGACGCTGGATGAAACGGTGCTGATCAGGGAACTTGGAGAAAAGCTTGCCAAGGAAAAACCGGGCCGGGTGGAGGTCCGCGTAAAAAATACAGACAGGACATTCGGCACCATGTTCGGTTCCGAGATTACCAGACGGTATCCGGAAGGGGTGCAGGAAGATATGTATACAGTGGAATGCACGGGAACCGGAGGACAGAGTTTCGGAGCATTTATTCCGGCAGGGCTTACGATCCGCCTGTCCGGGGACAGTAATGATTACTTCGGAAAAGGACTCTCCGGCGGGAAGCTGGCCGTGTATCCGCCGAAAGAAAGTACTTATCGGGCAGATGAAAACATGATTGTCGGAAATGTGGCGCTTTACGGCGCAACTTCCGGAAAAGCATTCATCTGCGGAATGGCCGGAGAGCGGTTCTGTGTGCGCAACTCCGGAGCAACAGCAGTGGTGGAAGGCGTGGGAGACCACGGATGCGAGTACATGACAGGAGGAAGGGTTGCCGTTATCGGCAGGACCGGAAAGAACTTCGCGGCAGGTATGAGCGGCGGTATCGCCTACGTGCTGGATGAGGAGAATTCGCTGTACCGGAACATCAACAAGTCCATGATTTCCATGGAGGAGATTACGTGGAAATCCGAGGCGGAAGAATTAAGAGGGATGATCCGGGAACATGTGGAGGAGACCGGTTCTTTAAAAGGCCGGATGATTCTGGAACATTTTGATGAGTACCTTCCGAAGTTTAAAAAGATCATTCCAAATGACTATAAAAAGATGCTTGTCCTGAGCAAACACTATGAAGAGATGGGACTTGGAAGCGAGCAGGCCCAGATCGAAGCATTTTATGAGAGTACAGGACAGAAAAAGATGGGAGGGAACCAGTAGCGATGGGAAAACCGACAGGATTTTTAGAATATGAAAGGCAGACCGGGAAAGAACGGCTCCCGAAAGAGCGGATTGTTGATTTCCATGAATTTCACGAACCGCTCCCTCCTGCAAGGCAGAAAGAGCAGGGCGCGAGATGCATGGCCTGCGGCGTGCCGTTCTGCCAGTTCGGAGGAAATCTGAACGGGATGGCTTCCGGGTGCCCGTTAAATAATCTGGTTCCGGAATTCAATGATCTGGTATACCACGAGCAGTACGGGCAGGCCTACAAACGGCTTCAGAAGACGAACTGTTTCCCGGAGTTTACCTCCCGGGTATGTCCGGCACTGTGTGAGGCGGCCTGCACCTGCAATGTGAATACAGATCCGGTGGCGACAAAAGAAAATGAGCGTGCGATTATCGACAGAGCATTTGCCGAAGGCCTTGTTGTGCCGCATCCTCCGAAAATCCGGACCGGAAAAACGGTTGCGGTGATCGGAAGCGGGCCGGCAGGTCTCGCGGCGGCGCTTCTTCTGAACCGGAGAGGCCACAGCGTGACGGTATTTGAACGGCATGACCGGATCGGAGGGCTCCTGATGTACGGAATTCCCAACATGAAGCTGGAAAAATCAGCCATCGAGCGCAGGCGGAAGCTTATGGAGGAGGAAGGCGTTGTCTTCCGGACGAATACCGATGTGGGACGGGATCAGGACGCAAAAGAGATTCTGGCATCCTTTGACCGTGTCATCCTTGCCTGCGGAGCTTCCAGGCCAAGAGACATCGATGCGCCGGGAAGAGATGCCAAAGGCATCCGGTTTGCGGTAGATTTCCTCTCAGAAGTGACAAAGACCCTTCTGGATTCGGATTTCGCGAAGGTACCGTATGAGCTTGCCAAAGATAAAAACGTTGTCATTATCGGGGGAGGGGATACCGGAAACGACTGTGCCGGAACGGCCGTGCGCCTGAGCGCAAAATCGGTGGTACAGCTTGAGATGATGCCAAAACCGCCTGAAAAGCGGAGCGAAAATAATCCGTGGCCGGAGTGGCCGAGGGTTTTGAAAACCGATTACGGACAGCAGGAAGTGATCGCTCTTTCCGGAAACGATCCGAGGATTTATCAGACAACGGTAAAAGAATATATCAAAAACGAGGCCGGGGAAGTATGCGCCATCCGGACAGTCCGGCTGGAACCGAAGAAAAACAAGAAGACCGGGCGGATAGATATGGTTCCGGTCAAGGGAAGCGAACAGACGATCCCGGCGGATCTGGTGCTGATCGCTGCCGGGTTTACCGGGGCGGAGGACTATGTGATGGACGCATTTCAGGTCAAAAAGACCGGCAGGAACACGGTAGAGGATACTGGATTTGCATCCAGTGTTCCGAATGTGTTTACGGCAGGTGATATGAGACGCGGACAGTCTCTCGTTGTATGGGCAATCCGGGAAGGAAAGGAAGCAGCAAGGGAAGTAGATCTTTCCCTGATGGGCTATACCAATCTTTCCTGACAGGAGTGAAGATCATAAAAGAATAGCAGGATATGAAAGAACAAGGGCGTTCTTACCGGAATATGAGCGGTAAGTGCGCCTTTTTTCAGTGCTTTGACAGCAATAGAAAAGACAGGGGTGTGAATTGGATGGAAAAGATAACTGGTGTGACAAAGGATTCGGCCGGCGCGGCTGCGGCATTAAAGGCCATGGAAGAAGGAGCGCATGTAAAAGTAAAGGGTGCGGTCCATTCCGTCAGAAGGATGGGAGAGATTACCTTTCTCATTCTGCGGAGGCGGGACGGCCTGCTGCAGCTTGTCTGTGAAGAAGGAAAAACAAAGGAAGGGTACCGGGAGGTCCGGGAAGGAGATACCCTGAAAGCAGAAGGAACCATTCGGAAAGAAGAACGTTCGCCCGGCGGACTGGAAATTGTGACAGAAGAAGTCACAAAACTTTCCGAGTCGAAGAAGGCTTTCCCGCTTCCGGTATCCAGAAAAAAACTGAATACTTCACTGGAAGCGAAACTCTCCGTGCGGCCGTTATCTCTCAGAAATCTCAGAGAGCGGGCAAAATTTAAGATTCAGGAGGGGATCTGCCGGGCTTTCCGGGAGTATCTTTTTCAGAACGGATTCACGGAAATCCATACGCCAAAAATCGGAGCAAAAGGAGCAGAGGGAGGAGCCAACCTCTTCCGGCTTGACTATTTTCACAAAAAGGCGGTACTGGAGCAAAGTCCCCAGCTGTACAAACAGATGATGGTGGGGGTGTTTGACCGGGTATTTGAAACGGGACCTGTTTTCCGGGCAGAAAAACACAATACAAAACGACATCTCAATGAATATACCAGCCTGGATCTGGAGATGGGCTATATTGATGATTTCACCGATGTGATGGAAGTGGAAACCGGATTTTTGCAGTATATGACCCGCCTTCTGGAGCAGGAGTACCGGCCGTGGCTGGATCTTCTTGGCGCCCGGCTTCCGAAGACGGATGAGATCCCGTCTGTCCGGTTCGATGAGGCGAAACAGCTTGTTGCGGAAGTTTACCAAAGACCGATGCGGGCACCGTATGATCTGGAACCGGAGGAGGAAGAACTGATCGGCCGTTACTTTAAAGAGACATACGGCGCGGATTTTGTCTTTGTCACCCATTATCCTTCCAGAAAACGCCCGTTCTATGCGATGGATGATCCGGCGGACCCAAAGGTGACATTAAGCTTCGACCTTTTATTTCGAGGACTGGAAGTGACAACCGGAGGCCAGCGGATACATGATTATGATAAGCTGACCGCAAAAATCGGAGAAAAGAAGATGACGACAGAAGGACTGGAAGATTATCTTTCTGCCTTTTTATATGGAATGCCGCCTCACGGCGGGCTTGGAATCGGGCTGGAACGGCTGACCATGCAGCTTCTGGGGGAAGAGAATATCCGGGAGACCTGTCTGTTTCCGAGAGATTTGAAACGGCTGGAGCCGTAGAAAGGAGATGGCAATGAAAAAAATCAGCTGGGATGAAACTATGGAATATCTGGAAATCCTTTCCCAGATCAGTCTCACGGAAGAAGAAAAGCAGGAGACAGCCGGAGAGTTAAAAAAAATCCTTGCCTATATGGAAAAGTTGGAAGAGCTGGATACGGACGGGGTGGAACCCATGTCCCATGTCTTTCCGGTACAGAATGTATTTCGTGAGGATATTGTGGAACGGGAAGATCAGTGGGAAGCACTGCTTGAGAATGCTCCGCAGAAAAAAGAGGGGCAGTATCTGGTGCCGAAGACAGTATAGAGGAGGAATGGTATGGGAGAAGAATATCTGACATGGACGGCCGGGGAGCTTGCCCGAAAGATTCAAAAAGGGGAGATCCGCCCATCGGAGGCTGTGGAAGCTTCCCTGTTACAGATAGAAAGGATGGAACCGCAGATCGGAGCATTCCTGCAGATTGACCGGGAAGGAGCGCTTGCCCGGGCAGAGGAAGTGGAGCAGGGTATCCGATCCGGAAAATATCAGGGGCCATTTGCCGGAGTGCCGGCAGCGGTCAAGGATAATATCTGCACAAAAGGTATGGAAACAACATGTGCATCCAGGATTTTAAGCGGTTTTTACCCACCCTATGATGCCTGTGCGGTAGAAAAACTCAAAGAGGCAGGCATCATTATTCTCGGGAAGACCAACATGGATGAGTTTGCCATGGGAAGCACGACGGAGACTTCTGCGCGGAAGGTGACAAAAAATCCGTGGAATACCGGACATGTGCCGGGCGGCTCTTCCGGGGGTTCCTGTGCGGCAGTGGCGGCGGATGAATGTTTTATTGCCCTGGGATCGGATACCGGAGGATCCATCCGCCAGCCAAGTTCCTTTTGTGGAGTGACGGGAATCAAACCGACCTACGGGACTGTTTCCCGGTACGGTCTGATCGCATATGCATCCTCGCTGGATCAGATCGGACCTATTGGAAAAGATGTGGCGGACTGTGCACGGATGCTTTCCCTTCTGGCCGGGCAGGACAGAAGAGACAGTACTTCTTTGAAGAGGGAGACTCTGGATTTTGAGGAGGATCTTGCGGGAGATATCCGCGGAATGAAGGTTGGGATTCCGAAAGAATATCTGGACGAAGGAATTGACCCGGAAGTGCGGGATGCTTTGAAGAAGACCATGGAGATCCTGAAAGAACGGGGAGCATCAGTGGAAGAGTTCTCCCTTGGCATGACAGAATATGTCATTCCTTCTTATTATATTATTGCCTCGGCAGAGGCAAGTTCCAATCTGGCCCGGTTCGACGGTGTCAAATATGGATACCGGAGTCCTCATGCAGACTCGCTCCATGAGATGTACAAAATGACCCGTTCGGAAGGATTCGGAACGGAAGTGAAAAGGAGAATTTTTCTTGGCTCCTTTGTTTTAAGTTCGGGCTATTATGATGCATATTATCTGAAAGCACTGAAAGCCCGTGCCGTCATCAAGGAGGCATTTGACCGGGCATTTGCCGCTTACGATGTGCTGCTTGGCCCTGCAGCACCTCAGACTGCACCGAAAATCGGAGAAAGCCTTTCGGATCCGCTTCAGATGTATCTGGGAGATCTCTACACAGCGGCAGTCAATCTGGCAGGCCTCCCGGCCATATCCGTACCGTGTACGGTGTCAAAGGCGGGCCTTCCGATCGGAATCCAGCTGATTGGAGACTGCCTGCAGGAGAAGAAGATTATCCGTGCGGCAGCCGCTTTTGAAAAAGAGAGAGGCATATTTCCGAAGGCATATTCTGGAACAAAAAGGGGGAAAATCTGACGATGAGAAAACAGTATGAGACCGTGATTGGTCTGGAAGTGCATATTGAACTTTCCACAAGGACAAAGATTTTCTGCGGCTGTCCGACCGCATTCGGCGGAGAGCCCAATACCCATACCTGTCCGGTGTGCACCGGAATGCCCGGTTCCCTTCCGGTTCTGAACAGGAAGGTCGTGGAGTACGCATTGAAGGCGGGACTTGCCATGAACTGTAAAATCCATACTTTCTGCAAATTTGACCGGAAAAACTATTTTTATCCGGACAATCCTCAGAATTACCAGATTTCCCAGCTGTATCTTCCAATCTGCTATGACGGATATGTGTCGGTTGATACGGCACAGGGAGAAAAAAGAATCCGGATTCATGAGATGCACATGGAAGAAGATGCCGGAAAACTGGTCCACGATCCATGGACGGACAGCTCCCTTGTAGACTATAACCGAAGCGGTGTGCCGCTGATTGAGATTGTATCGGAACCGGATATGCGAAGTGCCCAGGAGGTCATCGCCTATCTGGAACAGCTCCGGATCATGGCTCAGTATCTGGGAATTTCAGACTGCCGGCTGGAAGAAGGCTCCATGCGTGCGGATGTCAACCTGTCCGTCCGGGAAGCAGGGGCAGAAAGCTACGGCACCAGGACAGAGATGAAGAACCTGAACTCCTTTAAGGCCATTGCGAGAGCAATTGAAGGGGAGACCATGCGGCAGATTGAACTTCTGGAAGAAGGAAAAGAAGTGATTCAGGAGACAAGGCGGTGGGATGACAATAAGGAATGTTCCTTCCCGATGCGTTCCAAAGAGGACGCTAAAGATTACCGGTATTTCCCGGATCCGGATCTGCCTCCGGTCGTGATTGACGATACATGGATCGGACGGCTTAGAGAGGAGCAGCCGGAACTGCGGGAAGAAAAGAAAAAACGGTTTATCCGGGAGTTTTCTCTTTCGGAATACGATGCCCGGATTTTGACAGAGTCCAGAAATATGGCAGATCTGTTTGAAGAGACGGCAAAAATCTGTTCGCAGCCAAAGAAGGCTGCAAACTGGATGACTCAGGACGCCATGAGGCTTCTGAAAGAAGCAGGAAAAAG
This sequence comes from Sellimonas catena, assembly GCF_027924685.1. Lineage (NCBI taxonomy): Bacteria > Bacillati > Bacillota > Clostridia > Lachnospirales > Lachnospiraceae > Sellimonas > Sellimonas catena. The sequence goes on along the minus strand of NZ_BSBO01000006.1, from coordinate 57,710 downwards.
TCCGGAGGAGATGAAGTTTTCTCCGGGCCACCTGGCAGCGTTGATCCTGTTAGAAGAAGAGCAGAAGATCACTCACAAAGGTGCAAAGGAAGTTTTTGAACAGATTTTTGACCACGATGAAGAGCCGCTTGCCTACATTGAGGCACATCATCTGTCCACCGTGGCAGACACAAACGTGCTGGAGCAGGTCATCGAGGAAGTGATCCGTGAGCATCCGGATTCTGTGGCACAGTACCGGGAAGGAAAAGAAAAGGTATTCGGATTTTTTGTCGGGCAGGTCATGAAAAAGATGAAGGGAAAGGCGGATCCGGCAGTTACGCGGGAACTTCTGCGTGAGAAACTCAGATAGAGAATTCAGGGAAAATATCTGTCATAGTTCTTGCCCTGAAGTCCTGATGCGGAATATAATAAGAACATCAGGGAATTGAGGCAGTCGAAAGATGGAGGAAATCAATATGGCGAAATATGAAACTTGGGAAATTCTTCAGATGATCGAAGAAGAAGATGTAAAATTCATACGTCTGCAGTTTGTGGACATTTTCGGGACCATCCGGAATATTGCTGTGACGGCGGGCCAGATGGAGAAAGCGCTTGCGGGGAAATGTATGGTGGACGGATACAGCATTGCCGGGATGAAAGAGCTTGGATATGACAGAGTTTATCTGAAACCGGACATTGATACATTTACGATCCTGCCGTGGAGGCCGCAGCAGGGAAAAGTGGCAAGATTCCTCTGTGATCTGATGGATCAGGAAGGGAATGATATTGCGGAGAGTCCAAGATATATTCTCAGACGTGTACTGAAAAAGGCAAAGCAGCAGGGGTACAGTTTTGATCTGGACCCGGAGTGTGAATTTTTCCTTTTCGAGACGGATGAAGAAGGGAACCCTACAACACGGACGAGAGAGAAGGCGGGCTATCTGGATGTGGCGCCTCTTGATCAGGGAGAAAATGCGAGACGAGACATGATTCTGACGCTGGAAGAGATGGGATTTGAGATCGAGTCATCCCATCACGAGGACGCTCCGGCGCAGCATGAGGTGGATTTTAAGCAGGCACAGGGTGTGAAGGTGGCGGATCAGATTGTGACATTCCGCTCTACGGTACGCACGATTGCCCAGCGACACGGTCTGCATGCGACATTTATGCCAAAACCGCGGACAGACCTTCCGGGCTCCGCATTGTCTTTAAATATTTCCGGATTCCGGGACGGAAAAAACATGTTTGCGGATCCTCAGGCGGAGAACGGATTGAGTCAGGAAGCCTACTCTTTTATTGCCGGACTTCTGTCACATATGAATGGAATGGCTGCAATCGCCAATCCGATTGTCAATTCATATAAGAGACTGAAACCGGGATATCATGCCCCGACCGAGTTGTTCTGGTCCCTCAATGATTACCGTGCCCCGATCCGGGTAGTGAAAGGGAAAGAAGGAGACACGCACATTGAGTGGACGCTGCCGGACGGAGCGGCAAATCCGTATCTTCTGATTGCGATGGTTGTCGCGTCCGGCCTGAACGGGATTCAGGAAAAGATGATTCCACTGAAAGCGGATGAAAAGGCAGGGGCTCTTCCGGGTACCTTGAAGGAATCTTTGACCGCGCTGGAAAAAGATGAATTTTTAAGAAATGTCTGCGGAGAGAGCTACGTCAGAACCTATTTAAAGGAAAAGACAAAAGAATGGGAACTCTATACACAGGAAGTCACTGACTGGGAGCTGAAAGAGTATTTACACAGATTTTAACAGACAGCAGGGGGAAAGAAAATGGGAAGTATTATCATCGCACTTCCGCGGCAGGAAACCGCGAGAAAAATCAAAGAAATACTTCTGCGCCATGGTTTCGGAGATACCATTGCCGTATCAACGGCGGCAGCGGCGCTTCAGGAAATCGGGCGTCTTTCCCACGGAATTGTGATCAGCGGGACGAAGCTTCCGGATATGGATTATACCGATTTGCTGGACTGCCTGCCACGGTATTTTGATCTGCTTCTGCTGGATACGACACAGAATGTCAGTCACAGAAGGCAGCCGGGGCTGGTGGCCGTGACCATGCCGGTGAAAGCATATGAATTTATCGATACGGTCAACATGATGCTCCAGAATCTGGACCGGCAGGTAGTAAAGCGGAAAGATAATAAGCCAAAACGGACGGAAAAGGAGGAAAACTATATCCGGAATGCCAAGTACGTCCTGATGGAACGGAACCATATGACGGAGGAGGAAGCATTCCGCTACATTCAGAAAAGCAGTATGGATACCGGAAGAAATATGGTAGAGACAGCGCAGATGATACTGACACTGATCTATAATGAGATTTAAAAATGACGAAAAAACGGAAAAAACATAGACAATTATATACAAATGTACTAAAATAAACGTATTGGCATTATGACAAATACGGAGGTAGTAATATGAAAGGAAATGTAATTGTTGGACAGTCAGGAGGCCCGACAGCGGCGATCAATTCAAGTCTGGCTGGTGTTTACCGTACGGCAAAGGACAGAGGGGCAAACAAAGTGTATGGAATGCTTCATGGAATTCAGGGGCTGATGGAGGAGAAATACATTGACCTGTCAGAACATATCACAAACGATCTTGATGCGGAGCTTTTAAAGAGAACTCCGGCTGCATATCTGGGATCCTGCCGGTACAAACTTCCGGAAATTCATGAAAACAGAGAAGTATATGAAAAGATCTTTGAAATTCTGGACAAGCTGGATATTGAAGCATTTATCTATATCGGAGGAAATGACTCCATGGATACGATCAAAAAGCTTTCCGACTACGCGATTGTGATGGGATATCCGACAAGATTTATCGGATGCCCGAAAACAATTGACAATGACCTTGCTCTGACGGATCACACACCGGGATACGGAAGCGCGGCAAAATATATTGGAACATCTGTAAAAGAGATTATCCGTGACAGCTTCTGTCTGGAGTACAGCAAGGGACTTGTCACGATCGTTGAGATCATGGGAAGAAATGCCGGATGGCTTACCGGAGCGGCGGCTCTTGCGAAAGGAGAGGACTGTTCGGGACCGGATCTGATTTATCTTCCGGAGCTGATATTTGATCTTGACAATTTCATGGAAAGAATCAAAGATCTGCTGAAAAAGAAAACTTCTGTTGTTGTAGCGGTTTCCGAAGGAATCCATCTGGAAGATGGAAGATATGTCTGTGAACTTGGAGCAAATGTAGATTTTGTAGATGCGTTTGGACATAAGCAGCTCACTGGAACAGCAGCTTATCTTGCACAGTATGTAGCAAATGAGATCGGATGCAAGACCCGCGCCATCGAATTGAGTACGCTGCAGAGATCCGCGTCTCACTGCGCGTCCAGAGTAGATATTCTGGAAGCGTCTCAGGTAGGCGGTGCTGCAGTAAAGGCGGCGGATGAGGGAGATAACGGAAAGATGGTTGTGCTCAAGAGAATTTCCGATGATCCGTATCAGTGCAGCACAGAAGTAAAAGATGTGCACAAGATTGCAAATGACGAAAAACTTGTGCCGAGAGAATGGGTCAATGAAGACGGTACTTATGTAACAGATGAGTTTGTTGCATATGTTAAACCGCTGATTCAGGGAGATGTATCTCCGGTTATGGTGGATGGTATTCCAAGACATCTGTACAAACCACATCATTAATATTTGAAGAAGGGATCAATGGTGAAGATCGGTGTAACAGGAGCGGACGGATTTCTCGGAAGCAGAATTCTCCGCTTCTATCAGGATAAATTTGATATGACGGGATACCGTCATACGGACATGGACTTTACGGATCCGGAAGAGGCAGAGGCGGTCCTGAAAAAGGACCGCCCTGATATTTTGATCCATACAGCAGCGGTCTCTGATGTGGGTGCATGTGAACAGGATCCGGAACGGTCGGAAAAAGTCAATGTGGACGGAGTCAGAATTCTGGCAAAGATCTGCCGGGAGATCGGGGCGCGGCTGATTTTCTGCAGCTCCGATCAGGTTTATGTGGGAAATGGAGAAAGAGAGCCCCACAGAGAAGAAGAGAGGATCGCTCCACCGACTGTGTACGGCAGGCAGAAGATCCGGGCGGAAGAGCTTGCGCTTAAAGCCCAGCCGGACACGGTGGCACTGCGCTTAAGCTGGATGTTTGCTGTCGACTTCCGGGAGGGACAAGAGCATGGGAATCTGATTTCGACGGTCTGCAAGGCCAGGGAATCAGGAGACCGGATCAGGTATCCGGTCTATGATCTCCGGAGTATCACGGATGTATGGGAAGTAGTTGAAAATCTGGAAATCATGTTTCAGGCACCGGCAGGAATCTACAACTTCGGAAGTGAAAACGACAGGAGTACGTATGAAGTGGTGAAAGAGTTTCTGGAAAGTGCCGGAGCGGGATCAGAAAATCTGGAAAAGAATGAGGAAGCCTTCCGGGATCATCCGAGAAATCTGCGGATGAATATCGAAAAAGTGAAAAAACTGGGAGTCCGGTTCCTTACGACAGAAGAAGCATTGAAAAAGGCAGGAACGCGGTGGAAACACGATCCTGCATAAAAAGAAAATCCCCCGTAAAAGGGAGGATGCCGGGTGATCATCGGCTGATCCCCGGCATTTATTATGAAAAAGTTTATTCAAAAAGTATTTACTTGACAGCGTCTTTATCAGTTCTGCTTTGTTTTCTTTTTGATGATTTTAGTATACCTGTTATTCGTGAAAAAAAAGTGTTCTACAAATCAACATTTAAAAAACAAAAAATGAATAAAATATGAACGTAAAGACGGATGTTGTGCAGATTGTACACTTTCTCTTATTTTCTATAGATGAAATGTGGCAGGCCGTCTTTCTGAGGCACTTCCACCTGTCCCTGAATCAGCGGACGGACATAGTTCAGGAACGATTCTGTAACATCGGATCCATCTGCAGTGATCCAGTCGGAAGGAACAACTTTCTCTTCATTGCAGATCTGATTGACATCAGCAGTCCCTGGAACCATCTCGTAGGAATCCCCAGCCTGTCTCTCAAAGGTGATCATAACGCCGGTTTTCCCATCCATGGCACAGTCAACTCCATAAGAACCTGCACAGACTGCTTCTTCCAGATCAGTGCCGGACAGGCAGGAAGAAGAGCAGCGCTGGGAGACATTGAGTTCCACAGAGCGTACTTTAATACCAAGTGTATCTTTTACAAGGTTTTCCAGATATTTTCCGGAACCTGTCAACATTTTGTGACCAAAGGTATCGGTGCCGACTTCGCTTGCGTATTCACAGATAAAGGTGCCTTCGGCATCGTGAATTCCTTCGGAAATACAAACGACAAGGTTTGTAGTCTTCTTCAGGGCATCCTGTACCTGGGAAAGGAAACGGTCTTTGTCAAATGCAGTTTCCGGCAGGTAAATCAGTACCGGATTGTCTCCTTCAAACTTTCTTGCAAGAGCAGAAGCGGCAGTCAGCCATCCCGCATGTCGTCCCATAATCTCTACGATCGTAACGGAAGGCTTGTTGTCATATACTGATGCATCGACAGCGATTTCACGGACTGTGGATGCCACATATTTTGCAGCGCTTCCAAAGCCTGGTGTATGGTCTGTCATGACGAGATCATTGTCGATGGTTTTCGGAATACCGATAAAGCGGATGCTGCTTTCATTTTTGGCTGCATAGCGGGAGAGCTTGCTGACCGTATCCATGGAATCATTTCCGCCGATATAGAAGACGGACTGAATCTCATATTCCGCAAATTTTGCAAACAGCTGCGGATAAACCGGATCGGAGAGATCTTCCGGAAGCTTGTAACGGCAGGAGCCAAGATAGGCACCCGGTGTTGTCTTCAAAAGAGGAAGCGTGCCGTTTTCTTCCAGAGTACGCATATCCATCATGTTTCCATTTAAAAACCCCTCAATTCCATTGACCATTCCGTAAATATTGTCAATCTGCGGTGTCTCCAACCCTCTCTTAACGACGCCGTAGAGACTTCCGTTGATAACAGCGGTCGGCCCTCCGGACTGTCCTACCAGTATGTTATGTTTCATATTTCATATCCTCCAGTTTTTTTCTCATTTTGTAATTTAGTATAACGAAAAAATGGAAGAGAAGCAAATTTTCCTTGGAAAATCAGTAAAAAAAGATTATACTGTAAGCAGTAACTGCAAAAAAGCAGGAACGGGGGAAGAACATGAAGTATATAACATTTGCAATACCATGCTATAACTCACAGGACTACATGGAGCGCGCGATAGAGTCTGTCCTCAAGGGAGGAAAGGACATCGAGGTCATCATTGTCAATGACGGATCCAAAGACGGAACCGAGGAGATCGCGAGACGGTACGAGCGGGAATACCCGGATATCGTACGAGTGGTCAGTCAGGAGAACGGCGGACATGGAGAAGCGGTCAACAGCGGTCTTCTGCATGCCCAGGGAAAGTATTTTAAGGTAGTGGACAGCGATGACTGGCTGGATGAAGAAGCGCTTCTGAAGATCATGGAGACGTTGCGGAGATTCGAGGAGAACGGCGAAGAAGTGGACATGCTGATTTCCAATTATGTATATGAGAAAGTCGGAGCTTCCCACAAGAAAGTGATTCATTACAGGAACTGCCTTCCTCAGGATCAGGTGTTCGGATGGAGTGATCTCGGGCATTTCCGGATAGATCAGTATATTCTGATGCATTCAGTTATTTACAGGACAGAACTTTTGAAGCTTTGTCAGCTGCATCTTCCGAAGCATACGTTTTATGTGGACAATATTTATGTCTATTATCCGCTGCCGCATGTCAGAACGATTTACTATCTGGATGTGAATCTGTATCGCTATTATATCGGGCGGGATGATCAGTCTGTCAATGAGAAAAACATGATCAAGAGGATTGATCAGCAGTTGTATGTCAACCAGACCATGATTGATATGTACCAGATGAAGATGATCTCGAATAAAAAGCTTCGGAGCTATATGATCAAATATCTGGCGATCATGATGACTGTTTCGTCCATTATCTGTATCCGGTCCAAGAAAGAGGAAAATCTGAAAAAGAAAAAGGAACTGTGGACCTATCTGAAAAGGAAAGATTATAAAACCTATTTCAAAATTCGATATGGAATTTTAGGACAGACCATGAATCTTCCGGGAAGATCAGGAAGAAAGATCTCGTCCATGGGATACTCTGTGATGAGAAGAATCATCGGATTTAATTAAATACGAATAAAAAGACGGCCATGGTGCATACTACTCTTTAAAAGAATGGAAAGGAGCAGTAAGTAACATGGCTGTTGAATTTTCACAGAGCAGAACAAAAGAAAATCTGATGAAAGCATTTGCCGGAGAAAGCCAGGCGAGAAACCGGTATACAATTGCGGCAGAGGAAGCGTGCCGGAAAGGTTTTTTCGCGCTCAAGGAGATCTTTCTTTTTACGGCGGATCAGGAGAGAGCGCATGCGACCCGGTTTTATGAGCTTCTGAAGACGGAAGCGGGAGAGAACATCCGGATCGAAGGAGGATATCCGGTGGATCAGTCGGAAAGTCTGGTTGAACTTCTGATGATGGCAGCGCATAATGAGCAGGAGGAACATCAGGAGGTGTATCCGGCCTTTGCAAAGACAGCGGAGGAGGAAGGCTTCCCGGAAGCAGCATATGCATTCTCACAGATTGCGGAAGTGGAAAAAATTCACGGGGAGCGTTTCGTCAAGATTGCAGAAATGTTAAAGAAGGAGACTTATTATGAGTCTTCGGGACAGGGAGAATGGATGTGTCTGAACTGCGGCCATATTTTTAAAGGAGAAAAAGTCCCTCCGGTCTGTCCGGTGTGCAGACATGAACGGGGATATTTTATTCCGGCATGCATGGCTCCGTATCTTGGATTTTCAGCATGCAGGTAATACGAGGAAAGGGGAAAGAATGACCAGCCAGAAAATAGAAAATCTTTTAAATCTTGCACTGGACGCGACCGGGACAGAACGGCTTCGATCTGTAAATCTTCAGGTGGGATATAATGAAATGACAAACACGTGGGACGTCATTATTCTGTATTCTGGTACGCTGGAACGTGTGTCGGAGACTGCGGAGTCGGTGACGCCGCTTTTGAAAAATTTTGCTATTGTGCGGATACGGGAGGAAAATATTGAGAAGCTTGCTTCGCTGGAAGAAGTAATCTATATTGAAAAACCAAAAAGACTTTTCTTTGAAGTGGCAGACGGAAGAAGGGTGTCCTGCATCGATGCGGTGCAGACACCCCGTTTTCGTCTGACAGGAAAAGGGGTTTTGATCGGAGTGATTGATTCCGGGATCGAATATGCAAATGCAGACTTCAGACAGGAAGATGGCGCGACGAGAATCCGTTTCCTCTGGGATCAGACCGTGGAAGGGACACCGCCGGAAGGGTACCGGATTGGTTCGGAATTCTCGGCAGAGCAGATCAATGAGGCTCTGCAGCAGCCGAACAGGACGATGCGTCTGCAGAAGGTGCCAAGTGTTGATATCTCCGGTCACGGGACTGCCGTTGCCGGTGTGGCCGCAGGAAATGGAAGAAACAGCGGCGGACGTTACCGGGGAACGGCTCCCGACGCGGAATTAATCATTGTCAAACTGGGGAATCCGGGAGGTGTGGGATTTCCGCGGACAGCGGAGCTGATGCAGGCAGTAGACTATATTGTACAAAAGGCGGAAATGCTTCAAATGCCGGTATCGGTCAACATTAGCTTTGGGAATACATATGGCGCTCATAACGGAACATCACTGCCGGAGCGTTTTCTGGATGCGGCTGCGCAGATCGGCAGGACTTTAATCAGTGTGGGAACAGGAAATGAAGGGGCAGAGGCCGGACATACATCCGGATTTGTAAGAGAAGGAGAAGAAACAAGTGTACCGCTTGGAGTACAGGAACGTCAGGGAGCATTCAGTCTTCAGATCTGGACGGATTACACGGATGTGATCGGCGTGACGATTAAGACGCCGTCAGGAGAACGAGTCGGTCCGATTCGGGAAGTGATGGGTACCCAGCGTTTTCTGACCGGAAAAACGGAGATTCTGCTGTATTACGGGGAGCCGAGCCCCTACAGCGGTCTGAACGAGATTTTTCTGGAATTCCTGCCGGTGGATGATTATGTAAACAGTGGAGAATGGAATATTATTCTCGTGCCGGAGCAGATTGTCACAGGGCGGTTTGAAATGTGGCTTCCTGCCAGCTACACGCTGAATGAAGGGACGGCCTTTTTTTACCCGACCGAAGAGCTTACGCTCACGATCCCTTCGACAGCATCCAGAGTACTGACAGTGGCAGCATATGATGCGGACACCATGTCCTACGCTGGTTTTTCAGGACGGGGCCGAAAAAGCCAGAATAATCAGAAACCGGATCTTGCCGCGCCGGGAGTCAATGTCGTTTCTGTACAGGGAGAGGAAGGGTATGCATCTTTTACCGGAACATCCTTTGCGGCTCCGTTTGCATCAGGCGGAGCCGCGCTTTTGATGGAGTGGGGAATTACAGAAAAAAATGATCTGTTTTTATATGGGGAGAAGGCAAAGGCGTTTCTGAGAAGAGGAGCCAGAGAACTTCCGGGATATGATTCGTGGCCGAATAATCAGCTTGGATATGGAGCCTTATGTATCAGGGACAGCATCCCGGAAACAAGAGTTTCGTGATTATAGACAGTTTTTTAACAAATATTTTATATATAGTAGACAAAAAACTCCTTGATAAGAAAAAAATATTATCCATTTTGATACCTGCTGTAGGATTTTGAAACTTATAGGTTATATTTATGACAGATAAAAAAAGAGGAAAAACATCTATAAGACGGCATGTAAAGGAGGAAAACATTATGATGACAATCTTATCAGGAGTTGGGATGCTTTTGCTTACACTGGCAATCTTCTCTCTCTTCAGCATGAAAATGCCGAAAGGGTCTTTGGCCATGAGCGGTATGGCAAATGCAGCAGTAGCAACGTTCCTTGTGGAGGCCATTCATAAGTACATTTCAGGGGATCTCTTTGGTATCTCCTTTTTCAAATCAGTTGGGGAAAATGCAGGCGGATTCGGCGGTGTGGCAGCAGCGATTGCGGTACCGCTCAGCATGGGGACCAATCCGGTACTGGCAATTGCAGCCGGTGTCGTTCTGGGACAGTTCGGTATCCTTCCGGGATTTATTGCGGGCTATGTAGTAGGGCTGCTTTCTCAGTTGATTGAAAAATATCTTCCGGAAGGTGTCGATGTCATAGCAGGAGCACTGATCGTAGCACCGATCTCCCTGCTCGTAGCTACAGCGGCAGACCCGCTTGTTAATATGACGCTTGCAAGAATCGGTGGTACTATTACGGCGGCGGCAGAGCAGTCTCCGCTTGTTATGGGATTCCTCCTTGGAGGAATCATGAAGATGATCTGTACATCACCGCTCAGTTCCATGGCACTGACAGCCATGATCGGACTGGACGGACTTGCGATGGGTATCGCGGCAATCGCATGTGTGGGCGGATCATTCACAAACGGTATTGTATTCAAACGTCTGAAGCTTGGTGATAAGAGTAATATCATTGCGGTTATGATGGAACCTCTGACGCAGGCACCGATCATTACGGCAAATCCGATTCCGATTTATTGTTCCAACTTCTTCGGAGGAGGACTTGCAGGTGTATCCGCAGCAGTATTCCATATTATCAATAACGCGCCGGGTACCGCATCCCCGATTCCGGGACTTCTGGCACCGTTCGCGTTTAATGATCCGGTCAAAGTCGTGCTGGCAGTAATCTTCGCAGCGATTGGCGGATCTTTGGCAGGATATGTAGGAAGCCAGGTTTTCAAGAAGAGTTATGAGAAAAAAGCAGAAGCAAGGCAGAATCTGACTATCGAACCGGCAGCAGAATAAAGCAGATAAAAAGGATCCCTGGGGCATTTTGAGCCCGGGATCCTTTTTGAGTGATCATCGATATACGGTTACACGTTCTCGCAGTAACAAAGCAGTGCATTGAGAAAGTTGCGGATTTTTACATTGCCGTGCCGGTCGGATTTTCCGCGGATATAATCCATTTCACGTCTGACCTGTTCAAAATTATAAAGCGTGTTGGAAAACTCGTTAAACACATCGTTCGAATAATCTTCCAGACCCAGATGGGCAAGATTGACCAGTCCGGTTGAGGCAGCCCGGCGGATTCGCTGCTCTACAGATTTCGGATTTTCGCTGAAACGCGAGAGAAGATTGCCAAGAGTCTGCTGCTCGAGAGCCTCATCCTGATCGTGCAGAAAGGTGATCAATGAAATGATATCCTTGCTGCCCAGCTCGCCGATGATGCCCAGTTTCTGAAGAACACCGGTAAGTCTGCCCTGAAAACTTTCAGACTGTGAAGAGGAGTCTGACGTTTTTCCCCGGGTGGAAAATTCCGCCTCAAAGAGAGTCTGAACCTTTCCGATTTTGCGGTGCATGGAAAGGCTTTTGATGACATTACGGATTACAGCTTCGACCTCGATGGCGTTGATTGGTTTCTGGATGAAAAATTCCACGCCTGCCTCATAGGCTTTGGCTATGAGATCCTTTGAAGCGACCTGGGAAATCATGATGCAGACAGAATCAGGAGAGATATCTCTTACTTTTTCCACAAAACTGATTCCGTCCATATCCGGCATGAGAAGGTCGACAAGGATGATATCAGGATGAAGGGCTTCCACATCTTCCAGAGCGTCGTAGCCGTTGCCGGATGAACCGCAGCATTTGCCGAGCTGTCTGTCAGTCACAAGAATTTTCAGTATGTTTCGTACATTCTTATCATCATCTACAAAATAAAAGTTCATTTTTAACCCTCCAGTGTTTCTTTTGGCAGACGGATGGAAAAACAGGTATTCCCCGGACGAGAGTCTGCATGGATGCGTCCGCCAAGATTTTCTTCCACAATCCCTTTTACGATATTGAGGCCCAGTCCGCGGCTGATTTCCCCGGTCTCATAGTTGATTTTTGTGGAAAACCCCGCGTCAAAGATCTGTGAGAGCGCATCCGGGGGGATTCCCTGTCCATGGTCTGTGACCGTACAGAGAATTTCGTCTGCTGTTTCTTCTAGTGTAACCTGAATAAAAACCTGATCATTTTTCGAAGCTTCTACCGCATTTGTAAAAAGATTCCGAAAAACAGAAAGCAATTCGTACACATGTCCGGTGCGGAATGAGGAGCGCCCTTTCACTTCAAAAGAAAGCGTCTTGTGAGCGGCTGAGGCAATCTGCTCAACCGGGCTGCGCAGAAGGGAAAACAGTTCACCGAATTCCAGGCGGAGAGGGCCATCTTCTGTCTGCAGCGCATCGGAAAGTCCACGCAGGATCAGATAGTATTCTTTCTTGATTTCATGAATATCATTCGCGATAATCAGGGCGTCTTTGGCTGCATCCTTTGTACTTGAATCCGAACGAAGACGCTCAAAGAGCTGATATGCAGAATGCATGGTCGACTCTACCAGGGAGGTGTTTTTCTCCATCCAGATGACTTCCTCCTGAAGGCGGGCTGTCAACAGAGAAAGATTCCGGTAGTAGTCCTGCTGCTCCTTTTTCAGAAGTACCAAATGGTATCTGCGGAACACCGTCATGAAAATCAGAATCAAAGCAGTCCGGAACATAGCGGTCATCAAGATTCCGGATTGCGAAGAAAGGGAAAATGCATTAATATTAAGACGTAGCATCAGTTCCCCGAAATTTGCCGCATAGTCACAGAAAAGCAAAGCGGCGGTGTCCATCAGGACCGAGGATTTTCGGATTTTCACGATATAGACAGTCAGAAAGACACCATAAAAAAGATAAAAAAACAGTTCCGGGACTGCCAAAGAAAAGGAAATATTGAAAGATGATTCCCTGAAGCTGCCCAGAAAAGCCCGTGAAAACAGTACAAGGACGCCTGAAAGAGCAGACACCGGGAGAACCGGAAAATCCGGGGCAAGCATGGCAAAGGATGCCAGAAAGACGATTCCCAGTGAAACGCTGAATTCAGGAGAAAAAATATTGATGTAAAACTGTGCTGCCGCCACCGTGATCAGGCTGTAAAACAAGGTGTGCAGAAAAAGATCAAAATATTTCGGAGATTTCATTGATGCTTTTCCTCCGTTTCGTTATTCTGTCATAATTGACAGGATCAATGATTGGCATGAAAATATTCTATCATAAAAAGGGAGAAAAGAACATGGTAAAACGGGAAGATTTGTATGGAATCGCATATTATAAAAAAGCTGTGTATTACGGAAGTACCAAACCGGATCTTCGATTCCGGATCGCCTGGAACAAAAAGGACGATACACTGGAGGCGGCGGTATGGAAGGAGCCGTACTGTTATGATGTGACGCCGGAAGAAGAGATCGAAAGAAAAGTGTTTTCCGCAGATGACGAAGGACTGTGTCAGATTACAGACTGGATCAACGAAAAAGCAAACTAAAGGCTTTACTTTTCGGAAAGCTGTGATATAGTAAAAAAGATGTGAAATGAGCGTAAAGGAAGTTTGAAAGATGGCAGAGAAAACAGGAGTAATCCACGGCAGGTTTCAATGCCTGCATCTGAAACATATGGAGTATCTGCTTGCGGCAAAAAAGCAGTGCGACAGACTGATTATCGGAATATCCAATCCGGATGCAGGTTTTATCAGAACCAATATTCATGATACAAACCGTTCCAGACCGGAGAATAATCCGTTTACGTATTTTGAACGGTACGAAATGATTCGTGAGGCAATGCTGGAGTTTCACGTTCCGCGGGAAGAGTTTGAGATTGTTCCGTTTCCGATCAATACGCCGGAGCTGATTTTCCAGTATGCGCCGAAAGATGCAGTGTACTATATGAGTATCTGCGACGGATGGGGCGAGGACAAGTACCGGACACTGACCGGACTGGGACTTCAGGTGGAAGTTCTATGGAACCGCCCGCTTGAAGAAAAAGGAACGACCGGAACGGAAGTGAGGCATCTTATTATTGAAGGAAAGCCATGGGCACATCTGGTTCCAAAGAGTGTGTACCGGTATATTACGGAACATCATCTGGATGAACGGATCATCCGCCTGGCCAGGGAAGCGGAAGAAAAACAGAATAAAACGAAATAGTACAAGCCGGACGGGCAATGCAGAGAATGCATTCCTTCCGGCTTGTTGCAGTTTACGGACAAAACTGTCCGTGATTACGTGATGAATTTTCTAATCCTGACAGATCACGGTTCCGGTGCGGCCTTTCAGAGCATCGCGGAGAGATTCCTGGCAGGTGATAAAGGCACGGCGTCCTTCTCCCTTCTCGATGAAAGAGACAGAAGCACGGAATTTCGGAAGCATATTGTAGATGCCGAAATGTCCCTCTTCCATATACTGTTTTGCCTGGGAAACCGTAATTTCTCCAAGCTGTTTTTCCTGGTCAGTTCCCCGGTTGATAAATACCTTTTCCACGCTCGTCAGAATGATCAGAGCATCGGCACCGAGTTCTTCCGCAAGCTTTCCGGCAGTCAGGTCCTTCTCAATTACGGCGCTTGCACCTTTCAGATGATGATCCTGTTCCAGAACCGGAATACCGCCGCCGCCGCAGGCAATAACTACCTGATCTGCGTCGGAGAGGGTGCGGATCGCATCCATCTCTACAATCTTTACCGGATTCGGGGCAGATACGACACGGCGGAAACCTTTTCCGGGCTCCTCCACAACGTAATTGCCTTTTTTACGCTCAATGGCGGCATCTTCCGCGGACATGTAACGTCCGAGTACCTTGGTAGGAGTATAGAACGCCTCATCGTACGGGTCTACCGTTACCTGGGTCAGTACTGTGCTGACCGTGCGGTAGATTCCACGTGTCAGAAGCTCCTCGCGGATGGCATTTTGAAGGTCAAAACCGATATATCCCTGTGTCATTGCAGAGCAGACTGACATCGGGGCCGGTGTATAGTCCGGATGATTCTTGCCGAATTCGTTCATGGCAGTGTGGATCATGCCAAGCTGAGGGGCATTGCTGTGTGTGATGACAACCTGATAGCCGTCCTGTACAAGATCCGCGACGGACTTTGCCGTTTGCTTGACCGCAACCTGCTGCTCCGGCAGAGTCGTTCCCAGTGCCCGGTGTCCCAATGCTACAACCACTTTCTTTTTCATACGCATTACCTCTATTTCTCTATGATGTTTCGTGTCTGTGATACAGAAATTATATAATTTTTCCATGGAAATTGCAACCTTCAAAGGGGCCGCAGACCTTGATTTTACAGGGAAAAAGAAATAGTTAGAAAATTGTATGAAATACCATATATAGTGGAATAATAGAAAAATCACAAGATATGGTAGAAAAAACGGATGCACTCTGCTATAATGTGGATTGTTGCTGAAAAGATGAAAAAGGCAGCTTTGAGAAATTTACTGATACAGCGAGGTATAAGATATGAAAGTGATAAAAAGAGACGGACGGGAAGCTGAGTACGACAGAAACAAAATCGTCCATGCAATACAGAAAGCGAATAATGAGGTGGAGAAAGAGGACCGGATTTCCGAAGAAAAAATTTACGACATTGTTGCGTCCATCGAAAACAGAAAGCTGGAGAGTATGGCTGTGGAGGACATCCAGGATATCATTGAGCAGAAGCTGATGGAAGAGGAAAAATATCATCTGGCCAAGAAATATATCATTTACCGCTACACAAGAGCGATGGTGAGAAAGTCCAATACAACGGACGATTCCATCCTCCGGCTGATTCGCGGAGAGAATTCTGAATTAAAGACAGAGAATTCAAACAAGAATTCCACTCTGGCATCCACCCAGAGAGATTATATTGCAGGAGAAGTGTCCAAGGACCTGACAAAGAGGGTGCTTCTTCCGGAGAAGATTGTAAAGGCTCATGAGGACGGTGTGATCCATTTCCATGATATGGATTACTTCCTTCAGCCGATTTTCAACTGCTGTCTGGTCAATATCGGCGATATGCTGGACAATGGCACAGTTATGAACGGCAAACTGATTGAGTCTCCAAAAAGCTTCCATGTCGCATGTACTGTTATGACGCAGATTATCGCGTCTGTTGCGAGCAGCCAGTATGGCGGACAGTCTGTCGATATCCGTCATCTTGGAAAATATCTGCACAGAAGCTATGAAAAATATATGAGAAAATACAGAGAAAAATATACAGGCATCATTTCCGAAGAGATGATGGAACAGCTGGCCAACGACAGACTTCAGGATGAGCTGAGATCCGGTGTACAGACGATCCAGTATCAGATCAATACATTGATGACAACAAACGGACAGTCTCCGTTCGTGACCTTGTTCCTGAACCCGGATAAGTCCCATCCGTACGCAAAGGAAAATGCCATGATTATCCAGGAGATTCTGCGCCAGAGAATCGAGGGAATCAAAAATGAATCCGGCGTCTATGTGACACCTGCATTCCCGAAGCTTGTCTATGTTCTGAATGAAGATAACAATTTAAGTGGCGGCGAGTACGATGATCTGACAAGACTGGCAGTGAAATGCTCTGCCAAGAGAATGTATCCGGACTATATTTCCGCGAAGAAGATGAAAGAAAACTACGAAGGAAATGTATTCTCACCGATGGGATGCCGCTCCTTCCTCTCACCGTGGAAAGATGAGAACGGAAATTACAAATGGGAAGGACGCTTCAATCAGGGCGTTGTCAGCCTTAACCTTCCTCAGATCGGAATTCTGGCCGAAGGAGACCAGGAGAAGTTCTGGCAGATTCTCGATGAAAGGCTTTCCCTTTGCTTTGAGGCTCTGATGTGCCGTCATAAAGCGCTGGAAGGAACAAGTTCCGATGTCAGCCCGGTACACTGGCAGTACGGAGCGATCGCCCGTCTGGAAAAAGGCGAAAAGATCGACAAATATCTGCATGGAGGATACTCTACATTAAGCCTTGGATATATCGGACTTTATGAAGTGACCAAACTGGTGACAGGAGAAAGCCAGACGACAGAAGAAGGACAGAAGTTTGCTCTGAAGGTGATGAAGAGGCTCCGTAACGCGACCGATACATGGAAAGAGACAACAGGACTTGGATTCGGACTTTACGGAACACCGGCAGAGAGTCTGTGCTACCGTTTTGCCGAGATTGACAAGAAAAAATTCGGAAGTATCACAGATGTGACCGACAAAGGATACTATACTAACTCCTATCATGTGGATGTACGTGAAAAGATCGATGCGTTCGACAAATTTACATTTGAAAGCCAGTTCCAGACAATCAGCACCGGAGGATGTATTTCTTATGTAGAGATTCCGAACCTGAATAATAATCTGGAAGCGGTGGCGGAAGTTGTGAAGTTTATCTATGACAACATCCAGTATGCAGAGTTTAATACGAAGTCTGACTACTGTCAGGAATGCGGATACGATGGAGAAATCATGATCAATGATGATTATGAGTGGGAATGTCCGGTCTGCCACAATAAAGATCAGTCAAAGATGAATGTCACAAGAAGGACCTGCGGATATCTGGGAGAAAATTTCTGGAATCCGGGAAAGACAAAAGAGATTAAAAGCAGGGTAATGCATCTGTAAGAATCAGGCGGTAAAGGAGTATTTACGGTATGTATTATGCAGATATAAAAAAATGGGATGTGGCAAACGGACCCGGTGTAAGAGTATCCCTTTTTGTCAGCGGATGCACGCACCGGTGTAAAGGCTGCTTTAATGAGGAGGCGTGGGATTTCCATTATGGAAATCCCTTTACCGGAGAAACAGAAGACGAAATTTTGAAAGAGCTGGAAAAAAGTTATTATCACGGATTTACCCTTCTTGGAGGGGAACCTTTTGAGCACGAAAATCAGAAGGTTCTGGCACCGTTTTTAAAACGGGTCAGAGAAAAGTTCCCGGGGATCTCCATCTGGTGCTATTCCGGGTATGTCTTTGACAAAGAGATTCTTGCGGACATGCTCCCGAAATGGGAAGAGACAAAAGAAATGCTCCGGTATATTGATGTCCTTGTGGATGGAAGATTTGTGGAGGAGTTAAAACAGGTCAATCTTTTGTTCCGGGGTTCCGCAAACCAGCGCCTGATCGATGTGAAGAAGTCTATGGAGAAAGGCAGCGTGGTTCTCTGGGAACAGCCGGAATATGTTCATGTGGAAGTGAAGGAAAATCCGAATGCTGTAGGAATTCCGCCGGAAGTCAGCGGGAAATAACAGAAGATAAAATACAAAGAAAACAGGGGATGTCATCCGGACGGTTCACGGAGAACCGGGGAGCATCCCCTGTAGTGCGTAGGAAACAAATCCTATCAGGATGCGTATTTCAAAAGAGAGTATTTTTACCGGACTGAACAATTTGAAGGTACACACGATTTCAGATCCCCGATATGATGAGTACTTCGGATTCACCAGTTCGGATGTAAAATCACCTTACCACGCACACATAGGACAAAGATTGAGGACAGGAAGTGAGATGTGATATTGTTTCTTGACATCCTCTTTTTTTACTCTTATAATAGTCTGTGGACATACTATTATGGTATAAAAAACGAATGATTAAAAATAAATATTTTGAACGGAGGGAATGCTATGAATGTCAATGCGCAGTATTACGCAGCCTGGGCAAAGGGGAACGGGCTCTATGTACAGTGGGCGGCCAGAGAGGGGATCGGTTATCCGGAAATGATTGTCCTGTATTCCCTGTACACCATGGGACGTCTGACTCAGAAGCAGATCCGGGAGGATTTTGGGCTGCAGAAGCAGACGGTGAATACTGTGATCCATGATCTGAAAGAGAGGGAGCTGGTGATGCTGACAGCCAGTGAGATGGATCGAAGAGAGAAATGGGTGGATCTGACAGAGAGCGGCAGACGGTACGCCGGGGAGAAAATCGATCCGCTCCTTCATACGGAGGAGGAGATTTACCGTAAAATCGGGATAGAACGGATCCGGCAGATCAGTGAGACGATGGAGCTGTTTAATCTCATGTTTGAAAGGAAGTTGAAGGAGGACAGGAAACATGAGCGATAGAAGAGTTTTTCTCAAGTATGTCATTCCGGCGGTACTGTCCTTTGCCCTGTCCGGCGTCTATTCTATCGTGGACGGCTTTTTTGTCGGGAACAGTATCGGTGATATGGGACTTTCGGCCATTAATGTGGCCTATCCGATCGTGGCAGTTATTCAGGCGTCCGGAACAGGGATCGGCATGGGCGGTGCGGTGTATTATTCGATCTATATGGCGGAAAAGAAAGAAAAACGTGCGCGTGAGTTCAGTGCCTGTGCGCTTTGGATGCTGATTCTGGGAAGTATCCTTCTGACGGCCCTGACATTTCTGCTGACAACGCCGCTTCTCAGGCTTCTGGGTGCGCAGGGGGAACTGTTAAGACTTGGTGAGGACTATATTTCTGTCATTGCACTGGGAGCGGCTTTTCAGGTGCTTGGTACGGGGCTGGTACCGTTTATCCGAAATCATGGAGGACCGTTCTATGCGATGATTTCCATGATTGCAGGATTCGGAAGCAATATTGTACTGGATTATCTTCTTGTATGGGTTTGGAATGGAGGCATCACAGGGGCGGCGCTTGCGACCGTCATAAGTCAGGGAGTGACGATGCTGATTGCGTTGATCTACCTGATCCGGAAGAAGAAGCTTACGGTAAAAATATCCCGTTCAGGTGCAGGGTCTGCAGCCGCAGCCATAGTGAAAATCGGGATTGCCCCGTTCGGACTTTCCATGACGCCGAATATTTCTCTGATCATCATAAACCGGTTTTCCATCCATTATGGCGGGGACGAAGCAGTGGCAGTGTATGCCTGTATCGCCTATATCATCTGTATTATTTATCTGATTTTACAGGGAGTCGGTGACGGAAGCCAGCCATTGTTCAGCCGTTATTATGGAGAAGGAAACAGGGAAAAGATGAAAAAGATGCGGAGATACGCCTACGGATTTGCCATGCTGCTGGCGCTGGCAGGCTGTGTGGTCATGTTTGCTGTCAGGGGGAGTGTTGGAAATATGTTTGGATCTTCCCGGGAAGTAAACCAGGAGATTGCGAAGATTATGCCGGTCTTTCTTGTTTCGGTCCCGTTTGTGGCGGTCAGCCGGATTACCACGGCTTATTTTTATGCAACGGAAAAGACGGGAATGTCTTATGTGCTGACGTTTATGGAGCCGGCGCTGATGCTTGTACTGATGCTGATTCTTCCGCCGCTGCTGGGAGGGCAGATCATGATCTGGTGGAGCACAGTATTTGCAAGAGTGCTGTCCGCATGTCTCGCGCTGCTGATGAAGCAGCATGAAGATCAAAGAAATATGCCGCCTCAGATGTTTTGAGGCGGCATATTTCGATGAAAAGGTATTTATCGAAAAGATGTCTGGTTTTTGAAAAACTGCGGAAGATATTCTTTGTGTGCCTCCAGAAGTTCATCCACAACGATATTTGCGAGTTCATCACTCGGACAGAGCGGATTTAAGTTCAGGGCAGCAACAGCAAGGTTCCGGTCACCTTTTACGGCGGCTTCAATCGTCATGCGTTCGAACGCTTTAATCATATGCACATAACCGCTGATGGAAACTTTCAGTTCCCCGGTTGCAAGCGGTTTTGGTCCGTCCGCTGTGATACGGCATGCAACTTCAACTGCGGAATCAGCCGGGAGCTCCAGGATTGCTCCGTTGTTTCTGACGTTGACATACTGGATATCTCCGGTGTCATGGTAGAGTGTACGATACGTGATATGGTAGGACAACTGGTTGCGATTGCCAAAATGTACCACAATCTCAAAGAAAAGATTATTGAAATGACACTATAACTACAAATGGAAGAAGAAAAATTTCAGATGTCGGTCAGGCGGAGAAATTTTTCTTCTTTTTTTAATCTTTTTTCTCTTCTGATTCGTTATACAATATGTAAGACGTTTTATAAAAATGAGGCTATAACCATGACAGACAGAGAACGAATACGGCGTATTCAATCCGGGGAACCGGAGCAGATGAACGAGTTGATTGAAGCATATTATCAGGAAATATTTCAATATTGTTATTCCAGAACAGGACGGGAAAGCGCGGCATATGACTGCGCGCAGGAAACGTTTCTACGTGTCATCCGGTACCTGAACCGCTATGTGGAGCAGAAGAAATTCCGGGCGTATTTATTTGGAATCGCAAGGAGTGTCTGCATTGATTTTTTCCGGAAAAAGGCGGAGGCTGAATTAGGATATGAGGACGGTTACGAAGAACGGCTCCGGGAGGAAGACTTTGCCGATCAGGTATCAGAGCAGGTGATGCTGCAAAAGGCAATGCAGTGTCTGAAGCCGGAACAGAGAGAAGTGCTGGATCTTTCGTATTTCCATGGGCTGAAAGCAAGAGAGATTGCCTATGTAACGGGAGAAAAGACAGCAACTGTGAAGCTTTCTTCTGCTGGCCCCGCTCCTTTTGATTGTTATGATTTCTCCGGTGTTTGCGGAAGAATATACATCGGGAATGGATTCGCTTATTTTGTCCTCGCGTTTTGGGAAAACACGGTGCGCAAGAGCGAAGATCCTGGCGTCTTTTCTCTGCTCTGCCGGGATCTTTGCAGTGACAAGTCTGTATTTGACGCTGCTTACGATTGGCTATTTTGGAACGGACGGACTTTTTGTGGACGCGCATCTTTGTGCAACCGGAATGATCGGAAATGCACCGTTTGATCTGCCTTACTGGAAAGCAGTTCTGATTCTTGCGGTTATGGGATTTGCAGGCCTTCTGATGATCACCGGATTTGCGCTTGCGGCATCGGCGCTTGGAACGTCTTCTTTTGTCAGCGTTCTTGTCACTCTCGCGTTTTTTGCGCTTCCAATGTTTTTGTGGGGCGTATGGGATATTCCGTGGCTTAACCACATTCTGGAAATGTGTCCGGTTAATCTTCTGTCTCCGGCCAAGATTTTCAATCTCCCGGCCTATGAGATCGGAACAACGAAGATACAGGTTTATCAGATGGGAATAATTGCTGCTGTCTGCTTTACGCCGGTCTGTGCAGTCTGTTCCTATTTCGGATTTCAAAAACATCAGGTGCGCTCCTAGGAGACACCTGATGTTTTTTGTTTTAACAGGAAACGTCGTTCCCTGTAAAAAATGTTAAGACTGAAAACGGACATCAATCATACAGATTTCGCTTTTGGTAGCAACCCGCATGTTCGGACCAAAGACTCCCACACCGGAAGTTACAATATTATGCATGGAGCCTTTTTGAAGGTAACCACAGGAATTTTCCCATACAAGGTTTGTGATCAGATTGACCGGAAAGATCTGGCCGTCATGAGTATGGCCGCACAGATCCAGATCAACACCGGCATCCGAAAGCTCAGACAGTTCCCGCGGTTCATGATCGATGACGATAACCGGCTTATTCGTATTCAGATCCCGTGTAATCTCTTCCGGTGTTTTCCGGCTGGTTATACCGCGCCCGGGACGTTCATAATCCGGTCTGCCATAAAGATAAAAGGCATCATCAATCAGAACACTCTCATCCCGAAGCAGGGTGATCCCGGCTTTTTCAAGAAAAACATCCATTTGAGGATCGCTCATTTTTTTACCATCCTGAGGAAAGGTAAATCCGGCCAGAATCGGCTCCTGAATATCGTGGTTTCCGTAGCAGGCATAGGTGCCGTAAGTACTCTGAAGTCCGGAAAGGATTTCAGCCAGTTTTTCCGGCTTGTCAAGCGCTTCATATTCGTTGTCAAAAATATCCCCTGCAATGACAATCAGATCCGGATTCTGGGCATTGATTTTGTCAACCATCTGACGCATCTGGGAAGTGCCGACACTGTATCCGAGATGCAGATCTGCCACAAGGGCGATCTTAAGAGAATCCAGATTCCCGGCCTTCTTATCAATCGTCACCTCATACGGAGTGATCCGGATGAAACGTGCATTGAACATTCCATAAATGCTGATCGCGGCAATCAGAAAAAAGCAGATCGTTCCGGCAAGTGCAGGGCGGAGACGGTGAAAGGTTTTCTTTCGTACTTTTCTGACAATGAGACGTATCAGGTCGGCTGCGATGACAATCAGAGCCGTGTAGAGCATGATGCCCATCCAGTAGTAACCGAGCCCTTTTAGAATTCTCTGAGCTGTTCCGGCAGGAACAAGGAATCCGATCCCCGGAGAAAACGCGACAAAGAAGTAGCAGATCCCAAGTACGATCCGCACCGCGCGTTTTTCAAAAAATGGATGGATATCGGTAAGCCATGTAAAGATCCGGTGCAGAAGGTACAAATTGACTGCAAGGTAGAGGGGGCTTAAATAAACTGCAAGCATAAAAACTTCTCCATTCTTTTGTAAAATCCCTTTTCATAATCGCGAAACATGTGGCTAAAGGCGCACAAGTGTCGGGCGGTGTCCGGTATGCTTCAGAAAAACATTCAGAATATCGGCTGTCCGGATTTTGAGTGTCGAGGTGTTGATACACGGGTGACATCCGATATATTCGTCTTTGAGAAGATCCTCATCGATCAAAAGATTGACTTCCCGATCCGGATCATTCATCAGTCCAAGGACACTTGCAGATCCCGGTGTCAGGTCCAGATACTCCTCCATGAATTCCGGCTCCGCGAAGGAAAGACGGGAGATTCCAAGCTGTCCGGAAAGATCCTTTGTTACAAATTTCTTATCTCCCGGCATCATGAGAAGATAGAAAGTCGTCTTCTGACGGTTTCGCAGGAACAGATTTTTACAGATCTTCACACCAAGCTCCGCCTCAACTGCCTCACAGTCTTCGATCGTATTGGCAGTATCGTGGTCAACTCCTTCGAAGGAAATGTGGAGCTGCTCCAGCAGATCATAGACACGCTGCTCCTTTTCAAGCCGTCCGGTGTAGTCCGGCCGTTCGGTAAAATGGGTTGTATGTACAGTAATACTCATTGTAAAACCTCCTGAAAATGATTTCTTATAGTATAAAAAGAATTGAAAAAAAAGACAAGAAGGTTCAAAAAGAATTAAGAGAATACATAGAAAACTGTGTTCATACTTGCGGGGGCAGGTCCAAGACCTTATAATAAAGAAAGCATCGAATAGGAGATCAAAGAAATGAGAAAATTGTTGAAGTATCTGAATGATTACAAAAAGGAGAGTGTCATCGGTCCGTTGTTTAAGCTTCTGGAGGCCTGCTTTGAGCTGGTGGTGCCGCTCATTATGGCGAACATGATAGACATTGGAATCCGAAATCAGGACACAGGATACATCCTGCGGATGGGGAGCATTTTGATTCTGTTTGCGGTACTTGGACTGGCATGTTCGCTGACAGCCCAGTATTTTGCAGCAAAGGCATCCGTCGGATTCGGAACGGCCCTGCGACATGATATGTTCCGGCATATCCAGAGCCTTTCCTATGCGGAAATTGACCGGGCAGGGAGCGCGACTCTGGTAACAAGGATCACGAGTGATATCAACCAGGTGCAGTCCGGGGTCAATCTGGTTCTGCGGCTCTTCCTTCGTTCCCCGTTTATCGTTGTCGGTGCGCTGATTATGGCGTTTACCATCAGTGTGAAGCTTGCGTTGATTTTTGTAGTTGCGGTGCCGCTTCTGGCGCTGGTGATCTACGGGATCATGGTGGTATCGATTCCGCTTTACCGGAAGGTACAGAAACTGCTTGACCGGATTTTACTTTCTACAAGAGAAAATCTGGAAGGAATCCGCGTCATCCGGGCTTTTGGCATGCAGGGAAGAGAACGGGATGAATTCAAGGCGGAGAATGCAAAATTTCTGGCAGCACAGATGCTGGTCGGAAAAATTTCGGCTCTTTTAAATCCGGCAACCTACATTATCGTCAACGTGGCGACCATAGCCATTGTCTGGTTTGGAGGCCGGGAAACATACGCGGGTGGCATTACACAGGGAGAGGTCATCGCCCTTGTAAACTACATGACACAGATTCTCACTGCGCTGGTGGCGTTGTCCAATCTAATTGTCAGCTTTACAAAAGCGCTTGCCTGTGCCAACCGCATCAATGAAGTATTTGCACTGGAACCGTCCATTCAGGATGGAGACGGAGTTAAGAAAGTGACAGATAAAGAGGGGGCAGAGCAGGAGCAGACAAGGGAAGCGGCAGCATTCCATCAGGTGTCGTTTGCCTATCCGGAGAGTAAGGTTTATGCGGTCACCGGTCTGGATTTCTCTGTGAAAAAGGGAGAGATGATCGGGGTAATCGGAGGAACCGGTTCCGGAAAGTCTACGCTTGTACAGATGATTCCGCGCTTTTATGACGTGGCGGAAGGAAGTGTGACCGTAGACGGAGAGGATGTCCGTAATTATAAGATTGAAGAACTAAGAAAGAAGATCGGAATGGTTCCGCAAAGGGCAGTTCTTTTCCGCGGAACGATCCGTGACAATATGAAAGTTGGAAATGAAGATGCAGATGATGAGCAGATCATGGAAGCGATCCGCACTGCCCAGGCACTGGAGGTTGTGGAAGGAAAGCCGGACGGTCTGGACACACTGATTAATGAGGGAGGAAAAAATCTTTCCGGCGGACAGAAACAGAGACTGACGATTGCCCGTGCTCTTGTACGAAAGCCGCAGATCCTGATCCTGGATGACAGTGCATCTGCACTGGATTTTGCAACGGATGCCAGGCTTCGGAAAGCTGTCAAAGGCCTGAAAGATATGACGGTCTTTGTTGTATCACAAAGAGCGGCATCTGTCATGCAGGCGGACCGGATCATTGTCATGGATGATGGAAAGATTGCCGGAATCGGCACACATGATGAACTGATGAAATCATGCGAGGTTTACAGAGAAATCTGTCTCTCTCAGCTTTCAGAAAAGGAGGTGGGCCAGCATGCATAAGCAGGACAGTACATGGAAAAAGGTACTTTTTTATATCAGACCATATTCGTTTTATGTGATTTTATCGATCCTTTTCGCAGTCTTGACAGGAGTGCTGACCCTGTATGCACCGATTCTGGTTGGTGATGCTATTGATTTTATTATAGGAAAAGATCAGGTACTGTTTGACCGGATTCTTGATATTCTGAAAAAACTTGCCGTTATCATTGCGATTACAGGTGTGGGACAGTGGCTGATGAATCTGTGCAATAATCAGATTACCTACCGGGTAGTAAGAGACGTACGGCTAAAAGCATTTAAAAAACTGGAAAGACTGCCCCTTTCTTATGTGGACAGCCATGCAAATGGAGATACCATCAGCAGGATTATCACAGACGTGGAGCAGTTTTCGGACGGACTTTTGATGGGATTTACCCAGTTTTTCTCCGGAGTAGTAACAATTGTTACGACATTGATTTTCATGCTGACCATTGATGTGAAAATTACTCTGGTTGTCGTGCTGCTCACACCATTGTCCTTCTTTGTTGCGGGATTCATTGCAAAACGGACATACCAGATGTTTAAAAAACAGTCGGAAGCAAGGGCGGATATGACATCGCTCGTTAACGAGATGGTAGGAAATCAGAAAGTAGTACAGGCATTCGGATACGGAAGCACCGCTTCCGAACGGTTTGACGAAATCAATGGAAAACTGAAAACCTACAGCCTGAAAGCGATTTTCTTTTCGTCCATTACGAACCCGAGTACCCGGTTTGTCAATAACCTTGTCTATATGGGGGTTGGAATCACGGGGGCGTTAAGCGCGATGTCCGGGATCATCAGCGTCGGACAGCTTTCCTGCTTTCTGACCTATGCGAATCAGTATACAAAACCGTTTAATGAGATTTCCGGTGTCGTGACGGAACTCCAAAATGCACTTGCCTGCGCAAAAAGGGTGTTTGATTTTATCGAAGAAGAACCGGAGCCGAAAGATGATAAGGACGCCGTGGTACTGATAGATGCAAAAGGAAACCTGGATCTGGAACACGTAAGCTTTTCTTATAAGAAAGAAGTACCGCTTCTGAAAGATCTGAATCTGAACGTAAAGCCGGGGCAGAAGATTGCGATTGTCGGTCCGACAGGATGCGGAAAGACGACTCTCATCAATCTTCTCATGCGTTTCTATGATGTAGATGCAGGGGTTATCCGTATGGAAGGTGAGGATATCCGGCATATTACAAGGGACAGCCTGAGAGAAAATTATGGAATGGTACTTCAGGAGACCTGGCTGAAATCCGCGACGATTGCAGAAAATATTGCCTACGGAAATCCGGATGCAACGAGAGAAGAGATCATTCATGCGGCGAAAGAAGCGCATGCCCACGGATTTATCACAAGAATGCCGGATGGATACGATACGGTAATCTCTGAAGAAGGCGGCAATCTTTCACAGGGACAGAAACAGCTTTTATGTATTGCCAGAGTCATGCTCAGACTGCCTCCGGTACTGATTCTTGATGAGGCCACCTCTTCCATCGATACACGGACTGAGATCCGGGTGCAGCAGGCTTTTGAGAAGCTTATGGAAGGACGAACCAGTTTCATCGTGGCACACCGCTTATCCACGATCCGCACGGCGGACCGGATCCTCGTCATGAAAGACGGAAATATCATTGAGCAGGGAACACACGAAGAACTGCTGGCGAAAAATGGATTTTATAAGCAGCTGTACGAAAGTCAGTTTGCATAAAATATGTGAAAACAAATCAATTACTCCCGGTTGACAGAAGATC
Organism: Sellimonas catena; assembly: GCF_027924685.1. Classification (NCBI taxonomy): domain Bacteria; kingdom Bacillati; phylum Bacillota; class Clostridia; order Lachnospirales; family Lachnospiraceae; genus Sellimonas; species Sellimonas catena. The sequence continues at coordinate 30,260 of NZ_BSBO01000006.1, read as the reverse complement.
AGAATCTCTGTAAACTGGGAGTATCATTTCATAGACCGCAAAATCATAATCAGCGGTCAAACACATTTCTGAACAAAATCAGGGCTGATCAGCCGGAGAATCCAGAAAATAATTGAAAATACTTGACAAAAAATTACCGGGGGGGGGGTAAAATTGTCATAAGATTTTACTTGACAGAAGGTAAAAGAGATGCAATTATGATAAAGAGTCAAGAAAATTCATGACACTGAATGACAGATGGAGGAAAAGGCTATGAATGAGAGTGTTCAAATTGAGATTCATGACCTGACAAAGATTTACAAGCTGAATAAAAAGCAGATGCAGGAATCTCACACAAAGAATCCGAAAAAGACAGCGGTGGATCACCTGACGCTGACTGCAAAATCAGGGGAGATCTATGGGCTGCTCGGTCCGAACGGAGCGGGGAAAACGACGACGCTCCGGTGTATTGCGACGATTATCAAACCGTCGTCGGGAGAGATTTATGTAAATGGCAATGAGGTACAGAAGAACTCAGAAGCAGTCAGAAAGAGTATTGGATTCCTGACAAGCGATATTAAGCTGGATCCGCAGTTCTCGGTAGATTATCTGTTTGATTTTTTCGGAGAACTCAGAGGGATTGCACCGGATCAGATTAAAAAGAGAAAAGAAGAGTTATTTACATATTTTGGAATTAATGACTTTGCACATAAAAAGATCAAAGAGCTTTCCACGGGTATGAAACAGAAAGCGGCCATTGCAGTCAGCCTGATTCATGATCCGGAAGTGGTGATTTTTGACGAGCCGACGAACGGACTTGATATCATCACAGCGAGAAGTGTAACTGACTATCTGAGAAAACTGAAAGAAGAAGGAAAGCTTGTTATAATCTCTACCCATATTATGTCCGAGGCAGAAAAGCTCTGCGACCGGATCGGGATTATTATTGACGGGAAAAAGAGAGCAGAGGGAACGCTTGCCGAAATTCTGGAGGAGACAGGTACTCACGATCTGGAAGATGCTTTCTTCGAATACTTTAAAAGTGTAAAGGGGGAAGCGTAAGATGAAAACGATATACAAAAAAGAACTTGCACGTATTTTCAAAGATAAAAAGATGATTTTTTCTGTTTTTCTGCTTCCGGTCCTGATTATGGTCGGAATCATGGCGTTGGTAGGAAACCTTGCGACGAGACAGGTAGAAGATATCGAGAACCACAGATCAATCGTATATATGATCAATGAGCCGGACAGTTTCAGCGCATTTCTGGAAGCTGCGGATTTGAATATGGAGGTCAATACCATAAAGACAGACGGTGAAAGAGAAAATGTTATGGATCTTCTGCGGAACGGAGATGCGGATCTCTTGATTGAATTCCCGGAGAATTTTGATTCCATGATTCAGGAATATCAGACAGGAGATGAGGTGCCGCAGATCAAGACATACTACAATCCGTCCGAGGACTACTCCTCAAGTGCTTATGAACTGATTTCCAATCAGACGCTGGAAGCATACCGTCAGACCTTGCTGTCCCAGAGAGTGGCAGATATGAACGGGCTTCAGATCTTTACTGTCAACAGCGACAATAAAGATATGATTGTCCAGGATGACCATAAGGCAAGCGGCAAAGCACTCGGCATGATGCTTCCGTATTTCATCACGATCCTGCTCTTTGCAGGCGCAATGGGAATCGGAACTGACATGATTGCGGGGGAAAAAGAGAGGGGAACGATGGCAAGTCTTCTAGTGACTCCGGTCAAAAGAAAATCCATCGTACTTGGAAAAGTATTTGCCCTGATGACAATTTCCGGAATATCTTCGGTCATCTATATTGTTGTGATGGGTGCGACATTCCCGAAGATTCTGGGAGGAGACAGCGGGCTGGATATTGAAATTACACCGGAACAGATTGTCATGATCGGAATCCTGCTGGTAGCAATCGCGTTCCTTTACTCGGCGATTGTCATTCTGATCTCTGTGTTTGCGAGAGACCTGAAAGAGGCCAGTACCTATATAACGCCGGCATACATGGTGGTTCTTGTGATTGGTATGATGACCATGTTCACGACAAGCGAGGCCGGAATGAAAGATTATCTGATACCATTTTATAATACTGCACTCGCTTTAAAAGGGATTCTGACATCGGAAGTGACGATGGCACAGTACGGTGTGACTCTTGTTATGACATTAGTGCTTGGCGGCATTTTGACGGCAGTGATCGCAAAAGCATTTGAAAGCGAAAAGGTAATGAATCTGTAATGGATTTTGACATGTAACAAAAGAAGAAATGACGCATATGCTGGTGATAAGACCGGTGTATGCGTCTTTTTTGTCCATAAAGACAACGGACGTTCTGCGCCGCAGGATTCCGGGTAACGGGAGGGGAATAAAATGAGGCTTTGTGATCTGAGAGAAAAAGAGGTCATCAATACGGTGAACTGCAGAAGACTTGGCTGTGTGGCGGATCTGGTGGTGGATATGAAAAAAGGTTGTATTCAGGCGATTGTCGTACCGGGACCTGGAAGACTGGGAGGATTGTTTGGATATGACAGTGAATATGTGATTCCATTCGAATGTATCTGTAAAGTGGGACCGGATATCATACTGGTTGATATCTGTGAGGAAAAATTCCTGTGTGAGTGCAGATAAAACGGAGAATATGTTGACCGCCTAAAATGGTAATGGTATACTGATACCAGATTTTGGAGAAAGGATGGTACATGAGATGAAATGTCCATACTGCGGCAATCCGGATACAAGAGTGATTGATTCCCGCCCTGCTGAGGATGGATCTTCAATACGCAGGCGACGCTCCTGCGATTCCTGTGGAAAGCGGTTTACGACCTACGAGAAAGTAGAGACAATCCCTCTGATTGTCATTAAAAAGGACAATAACAGAGAGCAGTACGACCGGGAAAAGATCGAAAAGGGCATTCTTCAGGCGTGCTATAAAAGACCGGTTCCGGCTGAAGTGATTGAAAAGACGGTTGAGCAGATCGAGAATGAGATTTTCAATCGCGAGGAAAAAGAGATTCCGAGCAAGGTGATCGGTGAGATTGTTATGAGAAGACTCAAAGATCTGGATGAGGTTGCCTATGTGCGCTTCGCATCTGTTTATCGTGAATTTAAGGACGTCAATACGTTCATGGAAGAATTGAAAAGTATACTGGATAAAAAATAGGAGGATCCGAAAGGATTCTCCTGTTTGCGTTATGGGAAGAGTGTGAGCAGCAACATCCAATGACATAAATTACGGAAAATACTTGACGAAAAAAGAAAACACTCTTATAATAACTAATGTTATATAACGTATGATATTAAAAAGAAGGGAGGAACTTTTCATGCCGCCGAAAAAGAGAATTACAAAGGAACTGATTTTGCAGAAGGCATTTGAGATCATTCACGAGGAAGGTATTGAAAGCCTGAATGCCAGATATCTCGCGAAACAGCTGAACTGCTCTACAATGCCGATTTTTCAGTCTTTTCAGGATATGAATGAACTGAAAGCGGAGGTAAAGCTCAGAATCGACGAGTACTATACTGAGTTTATCAATCAATATATTGATAAGGCAGACTATCTGTTTACGATCAGCTTTGCCTATATCAATTTTGCCAGAAAAGAGCGGAATTTCTTTGGAGCCTTGTTTGTAAATCCGCTTCTTGGTTCACGTACAGTTCAGGAGGTCATTGATTCTCCGTGGAACCGGGAGACAATCGAGTGTACAGCCGAACAGTTTAAAATTTCCATTCAAGAAAGCGAAGGCTTGTACCGGGATGTCCGTTTTTATGCCCACGGAATTGCGACGCAGCTTTATGGAGGGAACATGAGACTTTCTGAGGAGGAAATTCAGACACTTCTCAGAAATGTGATGGAGAAGTTCTTGAAAGGAGAGGCAAGGATATGAGAACGTATAAACTGACGATCTCCTATGACGGTACCCGTTACCAGGGATGGCAGCGGCAGCCGGGAGCAGAGAATACGATCCAGAATGTGATAGAAGATGCCATTTGCAAATTGACCGGATATGAAGTGAAAATCCAGGGATCCGGGAGAACGGATGCCGGAGTCCACGCCAGAGGACAGGTGGCAAGCCTGAGGCTTTCAGGGAAAGTGGAGGAAAGAGAATTCTTAAGAAAACTCAATGCAGGTCTTCCGGAGGACATTCGGATCCGCAGCATGGAACTGGTCCCGAATACCTTTCACGGACGCCGGAGCGCCAAAGGGAAATGTTACGAATATCATGTAGACTTGCGGGAAAAGCAGCAGGTATTTTCCAGAAGGTATACGTGTCATTATCCGGAAGAACTGGATATTGAGGAAATGGAACGGGCCGCAGGATATCTGCTCGGAAGACATGATTTTTCCAGTTTTACCGACCGGAAAGATGAGAAGGGCTGCACGAGGCGGATCGATGAGATCCAGATAGAAAAAAGAGGAGACTCCCTTTGTATGTCCTTTCGGGGAAACGGATTTATGTACCATATGGTGCGGATTCTAAGCGGGACTCTTCTGGAAGTGGGAAGCGGAAAGAAGAGTGCCAGGGACATACCGGAGATTCTGAAAGCGAAAAGCCGGGCCTGCGCCGGATTTCTGGCTCCGGCACAGGGACTGTTTTTAAAAGAAGTTTATTATCAGGAAGAACAGAGATAATGGGAAGGAGGCTCATGCCGCACGGCAGGATCCTCCTGTGTTTTACAGTTCTTTTTTCAAATAGACCATATCCACGAGTTGAATTCCGCATTCGAAAATCGGATGGTCGTAGTTGGCGGTAAAGAAGTTTTTCACCCGGTGAGACTCGGTGAAGCCGCATTTTTTATAAAACGGAACAGTCAGCGGGCTGTCTCCGGTTCCGACATACATGGTATGATACTTTCCGGAATAAAGTCCGCAGACATAATCGATCATCTTCCTGCCATATCCAGATCCCTGACAATGTTCGTAAACCGCGATATTTTTCAGCTCGCAGGTGCCGTCATCACTGCATGTCACGACACAGACGCCTTTGAGATCTTCATCATAAAGCGCATACATGTCGCCGGCTTCCAGATAACGGTCAATCATGCTTTCCTGCTCATCTGCAAGCAGAAGCAGATCCAGAAACTGCTTTTTGTTTTCTGTGATTTTTTTGATTCTCATGATAACTTTCCTTTCCTGACAGAAGTAGTTATAGTTTACCACATGGATTCATGGTATACTAGTCTGGTAATGATGAATTTAAAATGAAAATCAGATAAGATACAGGAGGAAAGTTACATGAAGTTTATATCATGGAATGTAAATGGAATCCGCGCATGTGTGCAGAAAGGATTTCTGGATTTCTTTCAGGAGGCGGATGCAGATATTTTCTGTATTCAGGAGACAAAGATGCAGGAGGGACAGTTGGATCTGGAGCTTCCGGGATATCATCAGTACTGGAACTATGCGGTACGGAAAGGATACTCAGGAACTGCTATTTTTACGAAACGGGAGCCGGTTGCGGTACAGTACGGCATCGGCATCGAAGAGCACGATCAGGAAGGGCGTGTGATTACTCTGGAGTTTGAGGACTTTTATTTTGTCACGGTTTATACACCGAATTCCCAGAGTGAACTTGCAAGACTGGATTACCGGATGCAATGGGAGACGGATTTTCTTGCATATTTGAAGCGCCTGGAAGAGAAAAAACCGGTTGTTTTCTGCGGAGACCTGAACGTCGCAGCCGAAGAGATTGACCTTAAGAACCCGAAGACCAACCGGAAAAATGCCGGATTTACCGATGAAGAGCGGGACAAATTCCGGACGCTGAAAGCTGCTGGCTTTATCGATACTTTCCGGTATTTTTATCCGGATCAGGAAGGAATTTATTCCTGGTGGTCCTACCGGTTCAGCGCAAGAAAGAAGAACGCAGGGTGGCGTATTGACTACTTCGTAGTGTCAGAAGCGTTGAAAGACCGTCTGGAAGATGCGAAGATTCTGACGGAGGTCATGGGAAGCGATCACTGTCCGGTGGAACTGGATATGAAAGGATAGGAAGAAGCGATGTTTGATCTACAGCGATTTTTAGAAGGACTGGATCTGCTCTATGCATCCGGGAAAGGCCGTGAAGCAGAAGGGTACCTGAAACGGGGACTGAAAGAGGCGGCATCCTGTGGAGATGACGGAGCGATCCTTGCAATTTTGAATGAACTGATGGGATATTACCGGGCGGCAGGAAGGTATGAGGAATGTCTGCTCTGCACCAGACAGGCCATGGAGCTTGCGGACGAGCTGGGGCTTGACGGGACGATGCAGTATGGTACGATGCTGTTAAATGCCGCGACGGGATATCGTGCCGCGGGAAAATATCAGGAAGCGGAAACGCTTTATGCGCAGGCATATGAAATTTACCGGAGACATATTATGGGGCCGGACTACCATATGGCATCGCTTCATAATAATCTGAGTCTTCTGTACAGTGAAACGGGACGTCTGAAAGAGGCGAAACGGGAGCTGGAGCGGGCAATGGAGATTGTCAGAAAGCTGGATGATGCAGACGTAGAAGTGGCAATTACCTATACGAACCTGGGAAATCTCTGTTTCCAGATGAACGAGACGGCCGAAGGAAAAGCGCATATGGAACAGGCAGTCCGGATTTTTGAAAAGATGCCGGACGGGAAGGATTCTCACTATGCGTCAGCGTTGTCCGGACTTGGCGAAGCGTATTTCCATGAAGGAAATCTGGAGGCATCTCAGGCATGCTATCAGAAAGCCCTGGATGAAATTTTCCGGTTCTACGGTGAAAATGAGTACTATCAGGTGACAAAACGGAATCTGGAAATTGTCTCGGATCTGCTGAGAAGACGGCAGGCGGCCGAGAAGAGCCAGATGAAAGGTCTGGAACTTGCAAAAGCTTATTATGAGGAATATGGAAAAACGATGATCGAAGAGCAGTTCCCGGAGTATGCCGGGCGGATTGCGGCCGGGCTTGTAGGAGAAGGCTCGGAATGTCTGGGGTACGACGATGCCTGGTCCACGGATCACGATTTCGGTCCGGGATTTTGTCTGTGGCTGACGAAAAAAGACTATCGGAAAATCGGGCAGAAGTTGCAGGAAGCCTATGACGCACTGCCAAAAGAATTTATGGGCTATGCGGTAAGAAATACAACGGAGCAGGGAAAGCGGCGTGTCGGTGTCTTTGAGATAGGGACCTTTTTCCGGAATCTGACCGGATATAAAAAAGCACCGAAGGAAGACAAAGACTGGCTTTCCATTTCTCAGGAATCTCTGCGGACCGCAGTAAGCGGCGAGATCTTTGATGATCCGCTCGGGAAATTTACGAAGAGAAGAGCGGCATTTTCCGCGGAACCGGAGAGTGCCCGCTTGAAACGGCTCTATGTTTCACTTGGAAAAATGGCTCAGGCGGGACAGTATAATTTCCCGCGTGCCAAAAAGAGAAATGCTCTTGGAGCTATGTATTTTTCCCTGTCAGAGTTCCTTTCTGCGGCGGTGGAGACGGCATATCTTCTGAACAAAACCTACATGCCGTTTTACAAATGGAAAATGAAAGGTATGGAAGAATTCCAACGGATTCCGGAGATCCGGGTGCTTCTGGAAGAACTGATGGAAAAAGAGACGACAGATAAAGATATAGAAGAGAAAATCGAACAGATCTGCCGGATTGTGGCAGGCGAGTTGAAAGAGCAGGGGATTTCCGACAGGGAAGATGATTTCCTGGAAGCCCACAAGGCATCCGTGCTGGAAAAGCTGATGGAAATAGAAAAGGACAAGGGACATGATGGACAAAAACCAGTTGATTAAAGAGATTGTGGAAATGGAATGGCAGCAGTTCCAGAATGTTCACAATGAGGGAGGCAGGGCCTCCTGCCAGGATGACAAAGAGACCTTTGAGATTATGAGAAACAGCCAGTTCCTTGTGTGGAATGAGGAAGTATTGAAGAGTTATCTTGCGGATCTTCAGGATGCATGGGCGGACGGCTGGAATCTGCTGACGGAAAAGTACGCCAGAATGATGGAAAGTACAGCGCCAAAAGAATATGAAGCTTTCCGGGATATTCTTCCAAAGCGAAGTGAAGAACGGATTTGTCTGCAGGAAGAACTGATCCGGCAGGAAATTGCGTGGGCGGAGGACTTTGCCCGGAGATATCCGAAGCTTGGCAGTACTGGAAGAAAGATCCATACCTCGGAAGACACACCATGGGATACTTCCCAGGAGACTTATTTAAGAGGTGAAATTGGCACCTTTTCGGACCGGACCATCAAACTGTATGCACGGATGATTCGGGAGATGGCCGAAAAAGGGGAAAACCTGACGGAGAAGAATCTCGGATTCATGGTCCGTTTCTATGGATACCAGTCTCTGGAAGAAGCGGAGCAAATGCAAAAATAACAAATAGAACCATAAAGACAGAAGAAAAGGAGACAGAGCAGATGTTGATGAAACGGGAAGATATGGCGGCAGTAGCGGTAGACTATCAGGAACGGCTCATGCCGGTCATGCATGAAAAAGAAGAGCTGCTGGCACATTCAGTGATCCTCCTGAAAGGACTTAGAGAACTCGGAATTCCGATTTATGTAACCCAGCAGTATACAAGAGGACTTGGAATGACAGTGCCGGAGATTACAGAAGCGGCAGGAACCGGTGACTATCTGGAAAAGATCAGCTACAGTGCGGCTGAGGAAGTCATTCCGAAACTTGGAGAGAAGCGCACGGTAATTATCTGTGGAATCGAATCACACATCTGCGTGCTGCAGACGGTGATCGATCTGAAGGCAAAAGGATATACGCCGGTTCTGGTGACGGACTGCATTTCCAGCAGAAAGCCGCGGGATATGGAGATGGCTCTGGAGCGGGCAAAGATGGAAGGTGCCGTTCTGACCACCTACGAAGCGCTGCTGTTTGAGATTCTTGGAAAAGCAGGAACGCCGGAGGCAAAAAAAATACAAAAACTGATTAAATAAACAACGATGCTTTTGGCAGACTGAAAAACTCCCCGCAGAAATGCATGGTACATAGTAGTACGGTGATTTCTGTGAGGAGTTTTTTGTTAGAAGTTCTTTTCCGATGCCTTTCCTGTAGAATTTCTCACCATCAGCTTTGCGTGAAGCAGCAGCGTTCCGATGGAAACATCGTTCATCAGGCTGTCCAGTGCATAGTAGCCGCATTTTCCGACGATGATCTTTATCGGTGCGCTGACGATTCTGCCGTTGATCTTTATGATCTGTATGGCATTTACGAACTACAGTAAAATCGACAATCATCTGATGCTGTTTGACTGGGTGGGACTTGACAACTTCAAAGCGCTGTTTGATTCCAGCAGTATCCTGGGAAGCACGTTCTGGTCTGTACTTGGATGGACACTTGTGTGGGCGTTCTTCGCAACATTCAGCAACTATATTTTCGGTATGATTCTTTCTATTGTAATCAACCGGAAAGATACAAAGGCAAAGGGATTCTGGAGATTCTGCTTCGTACTCTCCTGTGCGGTTCCGATGTTCGTTTCTCTTCTGATTATGAGAACGATGCTTCAGCCGGAAGGCGCGGTCAATGTCCTGCTTCGTAATCTGGGACTGATTGCGCAGGATGCAAGCCTCCCGTTCTTTACGGATCCAACGTGGGCAAGAGTAACGGTTATTGTAATCAATATCTGGGTTGGTGTACCATATACACTGCTTCAGCTGACCGGAGTCCTTCAGAATATTCCGGGTGAGCTTTACGAGGCCGCCAGAGTGGACGGCGCCAATGCAGTGCAGATCTTCTTTAAGATCACACTTCCGTACATGCTGTATGTGACGACACCATACCTGATTACAACATTTACAGGAAACGTCAACAACTTCAACGTTATCTACCTGTTGTCGGGAGGAGATCCGGTTACCAATCTGGAATCCACGGCAGGAAGCACTGACCTGCTTGTAACATGGCTGTACAAACTGACTGTAGACAAACAGTACTACAACATCGGTGCGGTTATCGGTATCCTGACATTTATCATTCTGGCGATTGCGGCGCTCCTTACTTACCGCAACAGTAAATCATATAAAGAAGAAGGGGGATTCTAGATCATGGCTGCGAAAACAAAAGTACGCTCAGCTAAAAAGAGACGTTTTATCAATAATACGATCGTTCATGTCGTACTTGCCATACTGGCGTTTATCTGGGTATTCCCGATTATCTGGGTAATACTGACGAGCTTCCGGGCGGAAAAAGGATCCTATGTTTCCACCTTCTTCCCGCAAAGCTTCACACTTGACAACTATGTGAAACTGTTTACGGATACATCAATCCTGAACTTTCCGCAGATGTTCATGAACACGCTGTTCATCGCAGTATGTTCCTGTATCTTATCTACCTTTTATGTTCTGGCAGTTTCCTACTGTCTGTCCAGACTGAAATTTAAACTGCGGAAACCATACATGAACATGGCGATGATTCTTGGTCTGTTTCCTGGATTCATGTCAGTGATTGCGGTGTACTTCATCCTGAAGGCAATTGGCCTTACAGAAGGCAATCTGATCAAACTGGCTTTGATCCTGTGTTATTCAGGAGGAGCGGGCTTAAGCTTCCAGATCGCAAAAGGATTCTTTGATACGGTTCCGATTGCGGTGGACGAGGCGGCGCTTCTCGATGGATGTACAAGGTGGCAGATTTTTACGAAGATTACACTGCCGCTTAGTAAACCGATCGTTATTTACACGGTACTGACATCTTTCATGTCACCATGGCTGGATTTCATTTTCGCAAAGGTAATCTGCCGTGCAAACTCCGACCAGTATACAGTTGCGATCGGACTTTGGAATATGCTTCAGAAAGAATATATTGACAGCTGGTACACAAGTTTCGCTGCAGGAGCGGTGTTGATTTCAATTCCGATCGCGATCCTCTTCCTGTTCATGCAGAGATACTATGTGGACGGTATGTCCGGTGCTGTAAAGGGCTAAAATAATCAGATTTGAATGAGGGACAGACAGATGAGAAAGACAGCAAAAGAATGGAAAACATTTTATTCAGATCCGGAATTTGAACAGAACTATACCTATGAAGGCATGACCTCGGGGCAGCCTGCACGGAGGATGGAACTTCCATCCTCCTGTGGAGCCCGGTGGCCGAGTCTGTAACAGTCCGCTTCTATCATGATGGAGAATCAGAAGATTCATACCGGACGGAAGCGATGGTAAAAGAGGGCAAAGGTGTCTGGGCATACCGGACAAAAGAAGTGCTTCACAAAGTATACTATGATTTTGAACTTTCCATAGAGGGAAAGATGATATGCTCGGCGGATCCTTATGCGAAAGCCTGCGGGATCAACGGAAAGAGGAGCATGATTGTAGATTTAAAAAGAACAGATCCAAAAGGATGGGAGGAAGATGTTTCCCCCGCTTATCAGCAGGAACAGATTATTTATGAGCTGCATATCGGGGAATATTCCTGGGATACGTCCGGAGGATTCCCGGCAGCTTTCCGGGGGAAGTATAAGGCATTTACCTGTGAGAATACGACACTAGACCACGACGGCGTGCATCCCACGGGCTTTTCTTATATGAAGAAACTCGGTATCACCCACGTGCAGCTGATGCCGGCCTACGATTATGGATCTGTGGATGAAAGCAAGACAGAAGGGGAGTTCAACTGGGGATACGATCCGGTGAACTATAACGTTCCGGAAGGCTCCTACTCGACGGACCCAAGAAACGGAGAGGTCCGGATCAAAGAATTCAAGGAGATGATCCAGTTTCTGCATAAAAACGGGTTCCGGGTCATCATGGATGTGGTTTATAATCATACCTATTCCCTTGATGCCTGGTTCCAGAAAACGGTGCCGTGGTACTATTACCGTGTCCACGAAAACGGGGAGACCGCAAACGGTTCTGCCTGCGGGAACGATGTGGCGAGCGAGCGGAGCATGTGCGCAAACTACATTCTGGACTCCGTTCTTTACTGGGCTGAAGAATACCACATCGACGGCTTCCGGTTTGACCTGATGGGGCTTCTGGATACGGGACTGATGAACCGGATTGAGAAGGAACTTGCGCTCCGGTATGGTAAAGGGGAAAAGATGGTATTTGGAGAACCGTGGTCTGCAGATGAAACTCCGATGGAAAAACAGGCGGTTCCGGCACTGAAATGCCATGTGGACCAGCTGGATCCGCATGTAGGCTTCTTCTGTGATGATACACGGGATGCGGTAAAAGGTCATACATTCGAAGGGGAGGAGCCGGGATTTGTCAATGGGGGAGAAGGCCTGGAGGAGGAAATTCTTGCTTCCGTCCGCGCCTGGTGCGGCCCGGAATCGAAGGTGAAAGCACCTTCTCAGGTCATCACCTATGTATCTGCCCATGACAACTGGACATTGTGGGATAAACTCTCCCTGACAATCCCGAATGAGAAAGAACGGATGCAGGCCAACCGCATGGCAGCGGCCATCTACATGACCTGCCAGGGAAATCTGTTCTTCCTATCCGGAGAGGAATTTGCCCGCACGAAGGACGGACTGGAAAATTCCTACAATGCGCCGATTGAGATCAACCGGCTGGACTGGAAACGGGCTTATGAACAGTATGAACTAACAGAGTATTACAGCGGGCTGATTCATCTGAGAAAACAGCTTCCGGGACTTTGCGACAAGTCTGAGAACGCATGGAAAAGGATTCAGAACCGGTGGAAAACAGACGGAGCAGTTGGGTTTACGGTGGATAATCGAAACGAAAGAGCACCGTCAAGATGGGAAACGTTATGTATTATTTATAATAGTAGAAATGAAAAATTTGCGGTTGAGCTTCCGGAAGGAAAATGGGAAGTCCTTCTGGATGGATACAGCAGCAATCTGTGGAGAGATCCATTTGTTACAGAAGGAACGGTAAAGGTGGACAGCCACAGTGTATTAGTACTTGGACAAACAGGAAAGTGAAGACAGACTTATGAAATGGATATACGGAAAACAGGATTTTAAAACACTTTCAAGAGGACAGGAAAACTGTTATCTTCTGACAAACGGACTGGGAGGTTTTTCCTCTCTGACGATGACCGGTTCGGTTACGAGAAATGACCATGCGCTATTGATGGCATGTACGAAGGCACCGAATCATCGATACAATCTGATCCATCGTCTGAAAGAAGAGATCCGGATCGGAGAAGAGAAACAGATTCTCTCGACGCAGGAGTTTGCGGACGGGACAAAAGAAGAAGGATACCAGCATCTGTCCGCATTCTCCTTTGAGGATACTCCGGTCTGGCGCTGGGAGACAAAAGGCGTCCGGATCCGGAAAGAACTCGGGATGGCCCAGTTGGAAAATACGGTGGCAGTTGTCTATGAGATGAAAAATCAAAGCCTGTTTGATGCAGAGCTTGTCGTTACACCTTTTTTACAGTTTGTAAGAAAGGGAGAGGATCTGACGGAGGAGCAGGTGTTTGAACGAAAAGGGAATACCGTTTCTTCAGACGGATTGACTCTCTATTTCGAGACGGACGGGGAAATCCTCCCGGAGGAGCAGACAGAGACGTATTATTACAGCTATGATGCCTGCGACGGCAGAAGGGAGAGCGGAACGGCAAAAGCGGTGCTGAAGATCCGGATGCAGGTTCCGGCAGGAGAAAGAAGGACACTTTCTATCGTCTGCTCGATGGAACAAGGCAGAAATGATGCGCAGGCAGTGATTGCGGAGACAAAGAAGTACAGAAAAGCGCTGGAGGAAAAAGCCGGATTTGCGGATCCGATGGCAAAGGTTCTTGTAAAGAGTGCGGCACAGTTTGTGGCAGATCGGGAATCTACAGGAGGAAAAACGATTCTTGCAGGCTTCCCGTTCTTTGAGGACTGGGGCCGGGATACGATGATTGCTCTTCCGGGTGTTTGCATTTCAACCGGGCAGTATGAGACGGCAAAAGAGATCCTGAGGACCTTTGCAGCAAACGAGCGTGACGGTCTGATGCCGAATCTGTTCCCGGAAGGAAAGAATGAGCCGAGGTACAATACAGTGGATGCAGCTCTTTTGTTTATCAACTGTGTGTATCTGTATTATCAGGCATCGGGGGATATGGACTTTGTCAAGGAAGTCTGGCCTGTGATGGAACGGATCATCACAAAATACCGGGAGGGAACGAGACACGGCATCCGGATGGAAGAAGACGGCCTGATCCGGGCAGGAGAAGGCCTGGACCAGGTGACCTGGATGGATGTCCGGGTGGGAGAAATCCTTCCGACGCCAAGACATGGCAAACCGGTGGAGATCAATGCCTACTGGTATAATGCACTTCGGATTATGGAAATATTTGCATCTGAACTTGGATTGGAATATACTGGGTATGGGGTGCTTGCGGACAGGACACGCACTTCTTTCCGGGAACAGTTCTGGAATGAAGAGAGAGGATGCCTGAAAGATCTCGTATCCGGAACAAAGGCGGACATGCAGATCCGGTGCAACCAGATCTGGGCCGTATCCATGCCGTTTACCATGCTGGAAAAAGATCAGGAACGGCAGGTGGTGCGCACTGTCTATGAAAAACTGTACACCCCTTACGGACTGCGCACGCTGGAAGAAGGGGACGAAGAGTTCCACCCGTTTTACGGGGGAGAGATGATAGAACGTGACCTGGCATATCATCAGGGAACGGTCTGGACCTTCCCGCTTGGCGCTTATTATCTGGCATATCTGAAGGTATGCGGATACAGCGAAGAGGCGAAAGAAGAAGTCAAAGAACAGCTGGAAGTCATGGAAAGCGCCATGAGGGAGGGCTGTATCGGACAGCTTCCGGAGATTTATGACGGAGGAAATCCATCCTCGTCAAAGGGATGCTTCGCCCAGGCGTGGAGCGTAGGAGAAATTCTGCGTGTATATGAAGCAGTCAAATAAGAACACACATCGAAAGGAGAACAAAGATGGAACAGTTATTACAGGAGATGTTACAGAAAAACTATGGAAAAAGCATCAGCGATGCGTCCAATGAAGAAATTTATACAGCGCTTTTATGCATTACAAAAGAGAAAATGGCAGGAATAAAGAGGAATGAAGGAAATAAAAAACTCTATTATATTTCCGCGGAATTCCTGATTGGAAAACTGTTATCCAACAACCTGATTAACCTTGGCCTGTTTGATGAGACAAGAGAGGTACTGAAAAATCACGGCAAAGATATTACAGAAATCGAGGAGGCCGAGCTGGAGCCGTCCCTTGGAAACGGAGGACTTGGACGTCTGGCAGCATGTTTCCTGGATTCCATCGCGACACTGGGACTGCCGGGAGACGGCGTGGGCTTAAACTACCACGACGGATTGTTCCGTCAGACCTTTGTTGACAACAAGCAGAGAGAAGAGAAAAACCCGTGGATCACAGACAACAGCTGGCTGACAAAGACGGAACGCCATTTTGAAGTGCCGTTTAAAGATTTCACTCTGACTTCCACAATGTACGATATTGATGTGCCGGGTTATAAAAACGGCTGCAACAAGCTGCATCTGTTTGATCTGGATTCTGTGGACGAGTCCATCATCCATGACGGTATCCAGTTTGACAAAGAGGATATCAAGAAGAACCTGACACTCTTCCTCTATCCGGATGACAGTGACGAGGCAGGACAGCTGTTAAGAATCTATCAGCAGTATTTCATGGTCAGCAACGCGGCACAGCTGATCCTTGCAGAGGCGGAGGAAAAAGGATACAACCTCTATCAGCTGTATGATCATGTGGCAATCCAGATCAACGATACCCATCCGACGATGGTCATTCCGGAGCTGATCCGTCTCCTGATGCAGAGAGGATTTAACATGGATACCGCTGTGGATGTTGTAAGAAAAACCTGTGCGTACACGAACCACACAATTCTGGCAGAGGCACTGGAAAAATGGCCGATCCATTATCTGGAGAAGGTCGTTCCGCACCTGATGCCGATCATCCGGGATCTGGACGCACGTGTCAGAAGAGACTTCCACGATGAAAGAGTGTACATCATCGATAATCAGGACCGAGTACACATGGCACATATTGACATTCACTTTGGCTACGCAGTCAATGGAGTAGCGGCTCTTCATACCGAGATTCTGAAAGAATCCGAGTTAAAGCCGTTCTACGACATTTATCCGGAAAAATTCAACAATAAGACGAACGGAATCACGTTCCGCAGATGGCTCGTACACTGCAACCATGAGCTGTCCGATTATCTGGCAGACCTGATCGGACCGGAATTCATGGATGACGCTTCCAATCTGGAAAAGCTTCTCGCATACAAGGACGATGAGAAAGTGCTTGGTGATCTGAGAGCGATCAAGAAAAACGCAAAAACTGCCCTGAAGAATTATCTGATGCAGACACAGGGAGTGGAAATCGATGAGAATTCCATCTTTGATATCCAGATCAAACGTCTCCATGAGTACAAGAGACAGCAGATGAACGCACTGTATGCAATTTACAAATACAAAGAAATCAAGAAAGGCAATCTGCCAAAACGCCCGATTACAATGATCTTCGGTGCAAAGGCAGCGCCGGCTTATACGATTGCAAAGGATATCATCCATCTGATCCTCTGCCTGCAGAAACTGATCGAAAACGATCCGGCGGTACGTCCGTACATGCGGATTGTCATGGTAGAAAACTACAATGTTACCAAGGCGGAAAAGCTGATCCCGGCATGTGACATTTCCGAGCAGATTTCCCTTGCTTCCAAGGAAGCATCCGGAACCGGAAACATGAAATTCATGCTTAACGGTGCCGTGACACTGGGAACGGAAGATGGAGCAAACGTGGAGATTCACGAGCTGGTAGGAGATGAGAACATCTACATCTTCGGCGCAAAATCAGAAGAAGTCATCAAACTTTACGATACAGCAGGATACAACTCCGGCGAGATTTATGACAACGATCCGATGATCGAGGAGCTGGTAGACTTTATCATCAGCAAAGACCTGATCCGCATCGGTGATCCGGTGAGTCTTGCAAGACTGTACAAAGAGATTGTATCCAAAGACTGGTTCATGACCCTTCTGGATGTGAAAGATTACATTCAGACAAAAGAGCAGATGCTCGAAGATTATGAGGATGAGAAGACATGGGCAAAGAAAGCGCTTGTCAACATTGCGAAAGCCGGATTCTTCTCTTCTGACCGGACTATCCGGGAATACAATGAGGACATCTGGCATCTGTAGGCCGGATGTGGTATGAAAGGGGATCAATCATGAGAGAAACAGGAATATTGATGCCGGTATCCGCACTCCCGTCCCGTACGGGAGTGGGGGAACTGGGTGCATACGCATATGAGTTTGTCGATGCCCTGAAGGAAAACGGTGTGAAGATCTGGCAGATTCTTCCGCTCAATCCGGTGGGATACGGGAACTCTCCGTATCAGCCGTATTCCTCCTGCGCAGGAGACGAGCTTTACATCAGTCTGGACCTGCTTTATGAGGGGGGGCTGTTGAAAGAGAAAGTGCCTTCCTTCCGGGAAAACGCAAAAACCGTTGACTATGATGCAGTCCGGGCATTCAAAGAGCCGTATCTGAAAGAAGCGTTCGCCAATTTTCAGGAGACGGAAGAGTACCGGGAATTTACAAGACAGACGTGGGTGTACGAATACGCGGTATTCCGTGCCCTGAAAAAGGCAAACGGCAATGCCTGCTGGAATGAATGGAAAGCAGAAGACAAAGCCTGGCCGGAAGTGCCTGCACCGCTCGCAAAGGAGCAGGAAGACGAGGCGGCCTATCAGATGTTCCTTCAGTATGAATTTTTCACTCAGTGGATGGCAGTGAAAAAGCATGCCAACGAAAACGGCATCCAGATCATGGGAGATGTGCCGTTCTATGTGGGTGTGGACTCGGTAGATGTCTGGGGCGGAAAGGATAACTTCCTTCTGGACACAGACGGACGGCCGATCTTCATCGCCGGAGTACCGCCTGATTATTTCAGCGCTGCCGGACAGCGGTGGGGCAACCCGATCTATAACTGGGACTATATGAAGGAGCATGGATATCAGTTCTGGACCGACCGGATCGGATACAACCAGAAGCTGTTTGACATCATCCGGATTGACCATTTCCGGGCGTTTGACACTTTCTGGAAGATTCCGGCAGAGTGTCCGACAGCCATTGAAGGAGAATGGATCGAAGCTCCGGGATACGAAGTCATCGACACACTGAAAGCAAAGATTGACGGACTCAATCTGGTGGCTGAAGACCTTGGGGAACTCCGCCCGGAAGTACTGGAATTAAAAGACCATTATCATTTGAAAGGGATGAAAATCCTTGTCTTTTCCATCGAAACAGGTGGAAAATATGCCTACGACAGTTTCCACGATGTGGAAAACATGATCATTTATACCGGAACCCACGACAACGATACGCTGATGCAGTGGTATGAGGGATTAAGCGTGGCAGCAAAAAGAAAGGTACGCCGCTTCCTCAAACGTCAGGGCATCAAACAGGGCTCCGTGAAAGGCCGGCTCCTTACCTATACATTCCGGAGCAGGGCAGAGTACGCGATCATTCCAATGGCGGACATTCTGGGCCTTGGAGAAGAAGGGCATATCAATACGCCGGGAACAGTCGGCTCTCCGAACTGGGAATGGAGAATTACGGATTTTACACAGGCAAAGAAGGAACTGAAACACTACCGGAAAACAATGACAGAAAGGGCCTGATGACAGATGGATTTTACAGGAGTTTACCATAGAACAACCGAGCAGATGAGCTACTCGTTAAATGAATCGGAACTGATTGTCAATCTGAAGACAGGATATGATGTGAAGCGGGTGTTCCTCTATTATGGAGATCCCTTTGAAGCGGGAATTCTTGGAGGAAACGAAAAGTGGACCGGAGTCCGGGAAGAGATTGTCTACAAAAAACGGCTGAAACATCAGATCTGGTGGACCACGACTCTCGTACCGAAATACAAGCGCTGCAAGTATTATTTTGAACTGCACACAGATGATGAGGTCTGGTATTATTTTGAAGACGGATTTCTGACAAAAGAGCAGATGGAGATGGACGGCCGGATGCTTCAGTGCTTTACGGTTCCATGGATGAATCCGGCTGATGTGAACCGGACGCCGGACTGGGTAAATGATACGATCTGGTATCAGATTTTCCCGGACCGTTTCTGCAACGGGACGCCGGGAGACGACCGGGAGGGAATTCTTCCGTGGAAAAATGAGGGAGAAGTCAAAAACGAAGAGCGTTACGGCGGAAACCTGGAAGGAATCCGTCAGAAACTTCCTTATCTGAAAGAACTTGGCATTACCGGAATTTATCTGAATCCGATTATGGAGGCAGACTCCAACCATAAATACGATACAAAAGATTATACAAAAATTGATCCGCAGTTCGGAGACTCCGAGACGATGAAACGCCTGGTAGCAGAGGCGCACGAACATGGAATCCGTGTGATGGTGGACGCAGTCTTTAATCATTGTGGAAAAGACTTTGCGCCATGGCTGGACGTGAAGAAAAACGGGAAAGATTCCGCCTACGCAGACTGGTTCATGGTCAACGACTGGACGATGCTGAACAAAGAAGCAAGTACGAGAGACGGGCGGTATTATTCCTTCGCCTTTGCGGACAAGATGCCGAAACTCAATACGAACAGCGAGTCCGTGATCCGATATTTCCAGGATGTCTGCGAAAGCTGGATCCGGGACTATGATATTGACGGCATCCGTTTTGATGTGGGAAATGAAGTGTCCCACCGGTTCCTGAAACGGATCCGGGATCATGTGAAAGCCATCAAACCGGACATCTATCTTCTGGGAGAGATCTGGCACGACGCCAGCCAGTGGCTGATGGGGGACGAATACGACTCCGTCATGAACTATCCGCTCATGAGCGGTATCCACGATTTCTTTATTGATCCGACGATGAAAAAGGAAGATTTCGAGTACATGATCAACCACTGCTACACGATGTACATGCAGCAGTCCAACAATGTACTGTTCAATCTTCTGGATTCCCACGATACGGAGCGTCTTATGAACCGCTTCCACGATCTGGACCTGTTCTACCAGCAGCTGGCGATTCTCTTTACCATGCCGGGAAGTCCGTGCATCTATTACGGCACGGAAATCGCCATGGAAGGAAGTTTCGATCCGGACTGCCGCAGATGTATGCCGTGGGATCAGATTCAGACCGAAGAAAACCAGCAGAAGATTCATGAAATCCAGAAGCTGATTCATCTTAGGAAGACGGAACCGGCGCTGCGAAGTTTGTATTTCCACTTCCCGGAAGCATATGACGAGCCGCGTCTGGTACAGTATATTAAACTTGATCAGGAGCAGAATAAGACCGAAATCCTTCTGAACTGCACGGAAGAACCGGTGACAGTGAAAGGAGAAGGAGAGATCCTGTTCCAGAGACAATATCAGGATGGACGCCTGGAACCGAAAGGAGTACTGATTCGGAGAATCGGGCGGTAAGAAAATGTCAGTAGCCGGACAATATTTTACTGTAATATCAGGGGAGGTAGTGACTCGTATGAGCCATTACCTCCCTGAATTTATGTCAAAGGTTAATAAAGGTTAGAAAAAATTTATCCTTATATTCCTTGATTCAGCAGATTGTTCGTGTTATCCTTTACTCATCGGAAAAGCTCTCTGCTTTTTCATTTTCAAGGCGTTCGCCGTTTTATCCAAGTATTTGACAAGGGAATTATGAGGGCAGCTTTCTGTCTGGAAAATATGTTTTCTTTGGGACGTCTCTTTTCTGGTACCCGGAAATATGGTAGACTACAAGAAACAGAAACAGTTTTCTTATGTCAGAGGCATTGCCGTCACAGAAAGGAGACTGTTTATGGAACGAAACAAAATGGCAAATCGAACTACCGCTGCAATTTCAGAAGAAGAATTTATTATGAAGCCTTACATCGACTGGTGTTTCAAAGAACTGATGCGGAATCCGAATACAAGGAGAGGCTTCATCGCTGAATTGTTGGAGCTTTCACCTGAGCAGATCGGGAATACTATTATTCTGGAAAATGAACTTCCCAAACGGTCGGAGGAGGAAAAGAAGGGAGTGCTGGATGTTCATGTTCTTCTGGAAAACGGCACTCAGCTTGATATTGAGATGCAGGTTGTATATATGGAATACTGGGACGACAGGAGTCTGTTTTATCTGTGCAAGATGTTTTCCAGCCAGCTTTGCAAAGGTGAGGAATATGATCGGCTTCAGAAATGTGTACATGTCAGTGTTTTGAATTTCACCTACTATAAGAAGGATGACATCTGCTACCGTAAGGCACAGGTTTATGATAAAGCGACCGGAGAACTGTACAGCGATAAGCTGGAACTTCAGATTCTGGAACTTCCCAAGATTCCAGAGGAGTATCACCATCCAGATGGCATCATTGCATGGATGAAATTCTTCCGCGGCGGTAAAAAGGAGGATTTAAAAGAGATGGCAAAGGGAAATACCTATCTGGAAGAAGCCTATGAAGATCTGATGGAAATGAGCCAGGATGAAGAGAAACGCCGAGCATATGAGGCAAGGGAACGTGCACTTCGCGATCAGCTGTCTCTGCAAAGACAGGCTGAACGGGCTTTTCAGCGGATGACAAATGCACAGGAAAAGCTGGAAGAGATTCAGGGGAAGCTGGATGAGACGCAGGGGAAGCTGGATGAGACACAGGGGAAGCTGGATGAGACACAGGGAAAGCTGGATGTAGCTCAGGATAATCTGACTGATATGCAGGAGCGTTTTTCGGAAAGTCAAAAGCAGCTTGAGAAAGCCAGGGCCGAAAAAGATGCCGCACATGATCAGGGGAGGAAAGATGCCGTGATAGAGTTATATCAGAAAGGTTTTCTGAATCTGGAGCAGGCGGCATCCGAATATGGGATATCGATCGAAGATTTTCGAAAACTGCTGGTTTAACAGATGAATGATCATCTCGGCAATGTTTTATCGTAAAGAAAGGATGGTATTCGTCGGATGAGCTACAAAATTCTTCTGGTGGATGATGACCAGGATCTGGTAGAGATGCTGTGCCGGTATTTCCGGCTGAAGGGATATGAAATGCTGACAGCGGTCAATGGGATGGACGCAGTGAAGAAGTCTGGAGAGGGACCGGATCTCATTCTTCTGGATATCAATATGCCGGGAATGGACGGGCTGGAGGTGTGCCGGAGAATCCGGGATCAGGTGTCCTGTCCGATTTTATTTCTGACCGCACGGGTCGAAGAGCAGGACCGGGTGAACGGGCTGATGATGGGCGGAGATGATTATATTGTAAAACCGTTCAGCCTGAAGGAACTGGAGGCGAGAGTGCTGGCTCATCTGCGGCGGGAGGAACGGCATCAGCAGAAAACGCAGTACCGATTTGGAAACGGAATGATGGTGGACTATACAGCAAAGACAGCCTCCTTTGACGGGCAGGTGCTGGATCTGACGAAGACGGAATTTGGGATTCTGGAGTTTTTGTCCATGCATCCGGGACAGGTATTTGACAAAGAACGGATTTATGAACATGTCTGCGGCTATGATGGACAGGGCGACAGCCGGGGCATCACAGAGCTGGTACGGAGAATCCGTGGGAAAATAGGGCAGTATACAAAGGAAGACCCGATTGAAACAGTATGGGGAGTGGGCTATCGATGGAAAAAATAAGAAATCTTTCCCTGAGGAAAAGTATTATTGTCTACATGCTGACAGGAATTGTCATCGGATTTATTCTTGGAGCATTCATCGTCCTGGAAGCAGAACGGGCGCAGGAACAGATCTGGTGGAAATATGTGGATCAGGATCGGTTTATCGAAGAAATGCAGAACCGGAATCCAGATGCCTTCGATGTGACGATTCCGCGGGTCAGCAATGAGGATATGAGCCGGACGGATGCAAGGCTTTCCGAACTGTGCGACTTTTTGACTACATACGGGATTCTTGTTCTATGTGCGGCAGGGATTGTTGTGTCCACCTTTTTGTTTTACCGGAATAAGATTCGAAGGCCCCTTCTGGAGCTGAATCTGGCTGCAAAGAAGATTGCGGACAATGACCTGGATTTTGAGATCGGATATCAGAGTAAGGACGAACTGGGCGTACTCTGCAGGGAGTTTGACCACATGAAAGAGGAACTGGCTCAGAACAACCAGAAGATGTGGCGGATGGTGGAAGATGAGCAGGTATTGCGCTCTGCCATTGCACACGATCTGCGGACGCCTCTGACTGTGCTCAAAGGGTATCAGGAAATGATGATGGAGTTTATCCCGGAAGAAAAGCTGGACCGGGAAGCGCTTCTGGATATGCTGAAAGAAAGCATGGGACAGGTGGAACGGCTGGAGCGGTTTCTGGACCGGATGCGGGTCTTCTCCGCATTGGAACGGGAGCCGATTTCCTGCATGGACACGACGGCTGCTGAGATTGCAGAACAGATCGAAAAGACCGGAGAGATGCTGGCAGAAGCTTCCGGAAAGCAGTTTGAAATCTTTGCGGGAGGAGAGGGAGAAAAACTTACGCTGGATCGTGACCTGATTCTGGAAGTAGCGGAAAACCTGATTACCAACGCATTGCGTTATGCAGCGTCAAAGGTATCGGTGGTCGTCTGCCGGGAAGCCGACCAGCTGGTATTGGAAGTAAAAGATGATGGAACAGGATTTACCATCAGTGAAGAAGAAGCAAAACAGGCATTCACTTCGTCCAATCCAAGGGATGATCTGAAACATTTCGGACTTGGAATGTATATCAGCGAAGTGTTCTGTAAGAAACACGGAGGACACCTGGAAGTGGAAAACCAGAGAGACGGGGCGTGTGTACGGGCGTATTTCCGTTCGTGCACGGATGAAAAATGATAATCCTGCTGTAAAAAATGCAGCAGGAATTTTTTTGTCTTTTTTTCCGTTGTCTTTTCATTGTGAATCTCCTGATACGATAGGAATATCAAAAAAGGAAGAGGGGATGAACATGAAAGCAGTAATGAAACGGGAAGTAAAAAACTACCTGAAGAATCCGTTATTCTGGGTCGGGATCGTGGTTGTGATTTTCGGTTTGTTTCAGATTCTGTCTCCATATCTGGAAGTGAAATATTTCCGTACGGAGCAGGAAGTGAAAGAGGCAAAGCCGGAGAACATTGCGGACGCGGATATCATGAACGGATATGTCAAATCCACGAAGGAAGAGCAGTTGGAACTTGCCAAGAAAAAGATGATCAGTATGGTTGTAAAGGAGAACGGTGAGGAGGAACAAGTAGTTCAGAACACACTGGATCAGATCAGTTCTTCAGGAAAGAGTATCGACGAAATGTCCGATGCTATCGGGGAGATTTACGGGTATCCGGGTGGCTACAGCCTGAGATATTATTACGAGGGCTATGAATATCATCAGGGTACCGTAGACGAAATCAACGCTGAATTGAAAGCAAAACTGTCGGAATACAGTTATTCCTGGTACTTCGGAAGAAAATTTGCAGATTTCGGCGGACTGTATCTTACTTTTTTCAGCGCGGTTCTGCTGGCGTTTCTCTTTATCCGGGATACGAGAAGAGACACTTACGAACTGCTTCACACAAAGCCGGTTTCGGCAGGGAGCTATATCTTCGGAAAAGCGGCAGGAGGATTTCTTTCAGTGGGAATTGTCTGGCTGATCCTTGTGATTGTGTTCTTCTTTGTCAGTTTTGCGGCAGGGCTCCGCAATGATCTGCCGGTATCGCTGATCGAATTTCTGATTCCGGCGGTCTGCTATATGCTGCCGAATCTTCTGATGATTGCGAGCGTGTATGTGATCATCGCGCTGATTTTTAAAAATCCGCTTCCGGGAGTACCGCTTCTGTTTTTGTATCTGTTTTATTCCAATATGGGAAGCATCGGGCCGGACGGTGAATTTGGATACTACGGAAGACCTCTTGCCATTCTGGTGCGGTTTCCGGGTGGATTTCTGGATACGGCGCCGCCGCCGATGGCCATGTGGAACCAGATCTTTCTGCTTGTGGCTTCAGCAGCCTTTCTCTTTGGGGCGGCGGTCATCTGGAAAAGGAGGAGAGTGTATTGAAAAAGGAATGGAAAATCTGTATTGCACCCTATAAACTGGCGTACTCCATCCTGTTTCTGCTTCTGTTTGCGCTGGTACGGGGCGTCACGCTGACTTCAGAGATCGGTCCTGCGCTGATGCCGGGAGTGGCCGTTCTGGCATCCGTATTCTGCGCGGAGACCAGTGTGATGGACCGAAACGGGCAGCGGTGGGAAATCATCTGTCTGAAACCGGAAAAGAACCGGATCCGCATGATTTACCGGAGATGGATTATTCAGGCAGTGTATTTGTATGTGACCGCTCTTGCAGCATATTTTACTTTTTACTGGCAGAAGCCTTACCGCATGACAGAGCGTACCTTTGCTTCCGAGTACGGCGGTTACGCAGCGGCACTTGCGGGAACTGTTTTATTCTGGAGTCTGATCTCGGTTGTCATTTCCAATCTGGCAAAGAGCCAGTGGGCGGGGATTGGAGTATCGGTTCTTCTATGGATTACGACCAATTCCACAACAGGAGAGAGACTGTTTGGGCGGTACAACCTGTTTGCCTATTCCTTCTGTGATTCCATGGGAGCCAAATGGAACGAATGGGCATATGGCACACTGATTCAAATTCTGTTGTCCATTGTATTTCTGGTATTGATTTCGATTATAGAAAAGAGGGTGTCAAAATGAGTGTAAACATAAAAAACGTGACAGTAACATTTAAAAACCAGGTTCGGGCGGTAGACCATGTCAATCTGGAAATCCCCCACGGTGTCTATGGGCTGCTCGGGGAAAACGGCGCCGGAAAGACGACGCTGATGCGGGTACTGACGACGGTTCTGACTCCGTCCGATGGTGAGGTGTATCTGGACGGAATCAGGTACGGGACTGGAAAGGACGAAGTCATCAGGCAGAAAATCGGGTATCTGCCGCAGGAGCTCAACCTCTATCCGGGTCTTTCCGTGCAGGACTGCCTGGAATATTTGGGAGAACTTTCCGGTATCCCGAAGGAGGAATGTAAAAAGCGCATCCGCTATTATCTGGAAAAGACAGGGCTTACGAATCACCGGAAAAAGAAAATGCGTCAGCTTTCCGGAGGAATGAAGCGAAGAGTCGGACTCATTCAGGCACTTCTGAATGAACCGGAATTTCTGATTGTGGACGAACCGACAACGGGGCTTGATCCGGAAGAGCGGGTGCGTATCCGTAACCTTCTGGTGGATTTTTCGGAGGGGCGGACCGTTTTGTTTTCCACTCATGTGGTGGAGGACATCGCGGCTACGTGCAGCAAGCTTGCGGTGATGCGGAAAGGTTCATTCCTCTATACAGGTACGGTACAGGCGCTGCTTTCCCGGGCAAAAGGAAAGATCTGGACAGCAAATGTAGCAGACGACACAGAAGCAAAAAGACTGGAAAAGCAGTACCGTACGACTTCCAAGCAGTACACGGAAGAAGGAATGACGGTGAAAATTATCAGCGATGTGAAACCGGATATTGACTGTACACAGCCGAAGATCACACTGGAAGATGCATATCTGTATCTGATGATGGAAAAGAAGAAGCAATGATCCGGCTTGTGAAATGGCGGAGAAACAGGTATACTGTAGGTAGAAGGAAGAGGATGACCGGAAGGGGGGAAGGCGTATGAAAAGACGAATGAAGCGATTACTGGCACTTGGAATAGGAATCCTGATGATTGGAGTGAGCGCCTGTGGCTCCAGGACACCTGCAGATACCGGCGAAGAGCCAAAGACAGAGCAGACTGATCAGGGATCATCCACAAAGGAACAGGAAGAACCGGACGAGACGGATAACGGGGAAACGGAAGAGCAGGAGAAAGAACCGGAGATGGAAGATCCTGAGAATTCAGAGACGGAAAATAACAAGGCGGATCCGGGACAGCCGGAAAACACAGGAACACAGCCGGCGGATCAGAATACGGAAGTAGATGAGGAAGCATTTGGCGAGATGATCCAGTCCCTTTCCCAGTACGAGGAAGGAACAGCAGGAGCAAGTTTGAAGAGGCTGAAAGCAGCTTTCGGTGTGTTGAATTTCTCAGAGCAGTATGAGAGCAGCCAGAAAGAATCATTTACTCAGAAGCTTCAGGCTTATCTGACAGAGAGCGAAGCGATGAGTGCGGAAGATATGAAGCTGAAACTGGAAGGAGTGGATCCGACAGTACAACAGGTCTTTACAGAGGGAATTGCCTCCATGCAGGATCAGCTCTCGGATGCGGGAAATCCGAACCGTTATGATACCTATACACAGGAAAAGTATCAGAATGTGGTCAAAGCTATGGAAGAAGTGCTGAATGAAAAATAATAATCGGTGACGAAAAAATCCCGGAGAACGATGTGAAATCACATGTGTCTCCGGGATTTTATTTTTTACTATATATTTTACTCCTGTTATACGGTGTGGAATCCGCGTCCGATAATCTCGCTGGTGTTGGAGATCAGGATAAATGCGCCCGGCTCGGTTTCCTTGATGAAGTTACGGAGCCGCACTGCCTGCGGACGGTTCAATGCTGTCAGAACAATGTATTTCTTCTGTCCGGAGAAGACACCCTGAGCGGAGTAGACAGTAGCCCCCCGGTGCAGATCCCGGATAATGAAGTTACAGATCGGCTCGGGACTGTCGCAGACAACATTGAAACATTTGGAAAGATTGAAACTTTCGATAAAGTTGTCTGTAATGAGTGACCGAAGAACAAGTCCGAGAATCGAAAACAGACCTGTCTCCATACCAAATACAAATACGCCTGCCACAGCGATTGCCACATCGGAGATCATCAGGACACGTCCGATGTCGTAACCGGTATATTTTTTCAGTATCATCGCCACGATGTCGGTTCCGCCGCTGGATGCGCCCATATTAAAGAGAACTGCCGATCCGAAAGCGGGAACAGCGATGGCAAAAATCAGTTCCAGGACAGGCTGGTTGGTAAGTGGTCCGTCCATCGGGTAAACACGCTCCAGGATAGACAGGAGAAAGGAAAGAAGCATGCTGCAGTAAAATGTTTTTGCTCCAAAGCTTTTTCCCATGATCAGGAATCCCAGAACCAGAAGGACAATGTTGCAGACAAAGTTAAAATCACTGCTGCTGATGGTTCCGGTCTCGGCGACAAGGACCGCAAGACCTGTAATACCGCCGAATGCAAAATTATTTGCAAATTTGAAAAAATAAATACCGCATGCCATGATGGCAGTGGCGGCCGTCATGACCACAAAATCCCGGATTTTGGATTTGGGTTTGATTTTGGATGATGGTTTTGGGATAGAATACTTCATATCCACATGATGTTGACCGTTCATTTTTTCTTCCTCGTTTTCTTTCGTTTTATGAAGAATTTATCTCCAAAATTGTAACCCTCCGGAAAGAAAAAGTCAACGATCCTGAAAGGAAAAGTAAAGGAAATAATATGTAAAGCTTTCTGACGGGTATGCCGGATTTTTTTTGGGAGATACTATGCCTGGAAGGAGGAAAAAACAATGCATCACTGCAACGCAATTCGAGATATATACGCAAGAGAAATCCTCGATTCCAGGGGAAACCCGACGATTGAGACACAGGTACTTCTGGCGGACGGCACGATCGGAACGGCAAGTGTCCCGTCGGGAGCTTCCACCGGGAGATATGAGGCGAAAGAACTTCGGGATAAGGAAAAGCAGGACCGCTACTGCGGCCGTGGCGTGGAGAGGGCTGTGAATCATGTCAATGACCGGATCGCAAGAGAAGTTATTGGAGTCAATGCGCTGGAACAGACGGAACTTGACCATCTGCTGATCCGGCTTGACGGAACGGAAGATAAGAGCAATCTTGGTGCCAATGCCATCCTGAGTGTGTCCATGGCAGCAGCGAAAGCGGCGGCGATGAGTCTGAATCTGCCGCTTTACCGCTATCTTGGTGGTGTGCATACCAGACGGATACCGGTGCCGATGATGAATGTTCTGAACGGCGGAAGACACGCGGACAATATCATTGACTTTCAGGAATTTATGATCATGCCGGCAGGGGCCTGCTGCTTCCGGGAAGGACTTCGGATGTGCACAGAAGTCTATCATATGATTAAGGCGCTTCTGAAGGGAAGAGGATATCATACCGGAGTGGGCGATGAAGGAGGCTTTGCCCCGGACCTTCCGGATACCGGGAGTGTCTGTGACATCCTGATGGAGGCCATTGAGACGGCAGGATACCGGGCAGGAAAAGACATTGTACTCTGTCTGGATGCGGCAGCCTCGGAAATTTATGACAGAGATTTCGGGAAATATGTGTTTGTGGGAGAAAGCAAAGGAAAAGAGAAAAAGGTAGTTCGCACCGCGGAAGAACTCATTGACTACTATGCAGAACTAATCGAAAAATATCCGATTGTATCTATTGAGGACGGTCTGGAAGAAGAGGATTTTCCGGGATGGGAACTGATGAATACAAGACTCGGGCTTCAGACACAGCTGGTAGGTGATGACCTCTTCGTGACCAGTACAAAAAGGCTGCAACGAGGGATTGACTGCCGGGCAGCAAATGCGGTTCTGGTAAAGATCAATCAGATCGGTACACTCACAGAAGCCTTTGATACCATCCGGATGGCCCGGGAGTACGGGTATCGATCCATTGTTTCCCATCGCTCCGGTGAGACGGCGGATACAACGATTGCTGACATTGCGGTGGCTTTTGGAACCGGGCAGATCAAGACCGGGGCTCCATGCCGATCAGAACGGGTGGAAAAATACAACCGCCTTTTGAAAATAGAAGAAGAACTTGGAGATACTGCCATCTACAAGAATCCATTTTCCTGATCAGGAAGATCTCGAAAAGAAAATAAGGGGCGGAAAAGAAGCGAAAAACTGCTTGCGCAAACCGGAAGGATATGGTAGTATTATATATGGTTTATGCGCAGGAGGTGTAGAAGTTGGAAATTTTGAAAATCGTGATCACAATTTTATTTGTAATAGACTGTATTGCTCTTTCAGCAGTTGTATTAATGCAGGAAGGAAAATCAGCCGGTCTGGGAACGATTGCCGGTATGGCGGATACCTACTGGGGACAGAACAGAGGACGTTCCATTGAGGGAACTCTCGTGAAAGTCACAAAGATCCTTGCCGCACTGTTTCTTATCCTTGCTGCAGTATTGAATTTAAAAGTATTTGCTTAATGAAAGAAGATGCAGAACACTCTATTTCAAAAGATAGAGTGTTCTTTTTTTACTTTATAGGAAATTGCGTTTATGGAGCAGTCAAAAAAAAGAACGCATGTTCATCGAACATATGTTAGATAAACATGCGTTTGGGTATGACAATAAGACGTTGGCAGGATCAGAAGATATAGAAACCTTCTTCGCCAAAACCATCGTCAAATGGATCATCTTCATTTAAGAAATAATCCATATCCAGAAGATCATCCTCGCT
>NZ_BSBO01000005.1:0-124526 GCF_027924685.1 Sellimonas catena | reverse complement strand
GGGATTGAGCTGCCTGAAGCACCGGAGGGGATCGTGTATAAGAATATGGGAGTGCAGGAGAACCAGAACTGTACGGCGATCACCATGCGGATGAAGCACCGGAGGATGAGATGGTCCGTGCATGGGGCGAATAACATGGCGAAAGCCCTGTACCGGAAAGAGAACAGGGAACTGATCGATACAATTGAACGGTATACGGATGGAGAAATATTCACCATGCAGATGGAAGAAATCGTCAAAACGCTGAGCGCGGCGAGAGCGCCAAAGAAGGATGGAAAAGGGAATCCATATGTAGAGACGATTACGCATCATATGCCGCTATTGGACGCAATGCGGACAGCATCGAGGAAAGCCCTTGCAAGAGCATTCTGTTAAAAAGAAACATAAAATGATCAGATAAAGTCCGAGCTGAATTGTCTGAAAATAAAAGAAATAAACTGATATCAAAAAAAGAAGAAAAAGTGCCAACGATTACTTGACACATACTTTTTTTGTTAAGGGGTAGAAATGTTCATAAATATGTGGTATAATAAATAACACTTTGAGTGCAATAAACCAACAAAATTATCGTTAGAAACAACAGAGGGATTGAAATATGGTCAAGAACAATTTTGAAGTCGATGTCAAAGTAAAGTGCATCGAAGCTGATATGACACAGGCGAAACTCGGAGAGGAAGTCGGTACAACGGGTCAGTATGTGAATCGGCTCATCAAGAAAGGCGATTCCATCGTGAATAAAACCTTTGTTCAGATGCTCGAAGTTCTGGGCTATGATATTCAGCTTACCTATGTAAAGCGCGAGGAGGAGTAAGACAATGGTGAACTTGAGCAGACTTGAAGAAATAAAAGATCTGCGGACGGTGTGGCCGCATGAAGCCTTGGACTTTACTCCGTGGCTTTCACAGGACGATAACATCGCTCTCCTTGCAGATGCAGTGGGGCTTGATATTACCGTTGATGAGACAGAGTCTTCCGTGGGAGATTTCAATGTCGATATCTTTGCGTCTGAGACGGGGACGGATCGGAAAATCATCATAGAGAATCAACTGGAGGATACCAACCACGACCACCTCGGCAAGCTGATAACCTATGCGTCTGGTAAATCTGCGGATGTGATTATATGGGTCGTGAAACACGCTCGTGAGGAACACAAGGCGGCTATCGAATGGCTGAACAACCATACCGATGAGAAAATCGGATTCTTCCTCTGTGAGATAAAACTGTATCGCATCGGTACTTCCGAGCCTGCCGTGAAGTTTGAGGTCATTGAAAAACCTAACGACTGGACAAAGGAAGTAAAAAAGAGCGAGTCTGCAAATGGGACTCAGCAGCAGAGATACGATTATTGGGTGGCATTCCAGGACTACGCTTTCCAAAACGCACAGTTTGCAAAGAACTTCAATCGCAGGAAGCCGTCTATGGATCATTGGATGAACTTCAGCGTGGGTTCTTCTGCCTGCCACATCGCCGTGTCGCAGATTCAGAAGCGGAACGAACTGGACGTGGAACTGTATATCAGCGAGGATAAAGACCTGTTCCACTCACTCTTTGATAATAAAGACGATATCGAATCCGACGCTGAATTAACCTTTGACTGGCGAGAACTGCCGGAGCGTAAGGCAAGCCGTATCGTTATCGAGAAGAGCGTAACTTTCGGTGACAAGAATCAATGGAACGCACAGTTTGACTGGATAATCGATGTCATGCTCAAGATGAAGAAAGCGTTCAAGAAATACTTATAATTTGTCTTGTTTGAGGGAGAAGATACAGAATGGGTGAGAAAGTATATAAGCCAATTGTAAAAGATGGAGATCATCTCATTCGTTCCAAGGATAATCCAGACCGCGTGAGAGGATTGACGCGGGACGAGAACAATCAGAATCCCGACATCATCGAGTGGGAAGAGTACGATGTTGACGATTTACGGAGCGATGATTATGATCCGTACCCTTATGAAGAACGACGCGTTCAATTAACACCGGAGCAGGAAGAGTTTGCACAGCAAGTCGGAGAAGCGCTGGGTGCGGCCATCGTAGCAGGAGGCATCTTGCTGTTTCGGGAGGTTATATCTCCTTGGTGGAAAAACACCGCATGGCCTTGGGTTAAGGAAAAGGGTCGTGGAATAAAAAATGCTGTCAGTGGGAAAAGGAGCAAAAGACCACAACAACAGCAAAAACAGCTGTTAAAAAACAAGCTGAGCCAGATAGACGGCTTGCAGATGTTTCTTCGCAGATTGATAAGGCGTTTGAACAATTTTACTTCGAGATGGATGAAGAGGAAGCCAAAGCCCATATGATGAGACTGGTCTATCATATGCTTGGCGTGGTAAATGAAATCCGGATAATCAGCAACGCTCGAATCAGGAAAGACTGTGAATCGGAAGAACTGTGTATTGAACGGCAGAAGGAAGCTGAGAAGTTTCTTTCGGAGAAGGTGGCTGCCGGTTTGGATCAGTTACTTTCAAACGAAAATTTACGACTTGACCTGAACACGTCAAGGGAATTGTTCTCATTGACTGGCGGGGGCGTTCGGCTCAATGGTGAATATGTTCCTGTGCAGGCGATAAAAATTGATGAGGCATTAAAGGCAATTCCAATGCCGGAGTCATAAAGGATGTATATATGAAGCAACTGAAAGAAAAAGAATACGAGGAATTCCAGCAGTACCTCTATAACAAGGCGCACGGGTACATTTGGACGCCGGACACGCTGGAACTTATATGCGGCAGCAATGATAACGAGCCGGAGCCGATTGGCAGACAGATCCTTGAAATGCTGGGCAGGGTGCGTAACGAGCATATCTCCCACATGACGAGCGACAAGCACAAAAAATATGTGATCCGCAGCCTTCGTAAAGGTGAAACCGATCTGCTGAAGGACTTCTTGTATGAAGCAATCTTCATACCGAAGGGTACGGAATCGCCTGCGAGGGACATCATTGAGAAGCCGGAACTTCGTGTGTACACGGATGATTTCGGTACCCGGAAAGGCGATAACTGCTTGGTGGCAGATTTCGGCGGTAAGGTAGTCGGAGCGGTCTGGACAAGAATCATGGACGATTACGGCCATGTGGATGATGAGACACTGTCCTTCGCTATTTCGCTTTACAAGGAATATCGCGGTCAAGGCATCGGTTCGCAGCTTATGGTGAAGATGCTCGAACTGCTGAAATGGCAGGGGTATGAACGGGCGTCCCTGGCGGTGCAGAAAGAAAACTACGCCGTGAAGATGTATAAAAATGTCGGATTCAAGACTGTGGATGAGAACGCCGAAGAATATATTATGGTGTGTGAATTATAAGGAAAGTCGGAAGAGAAAATGAGCAGAACAGAAAATGTCGAGTTGACGGTATTGTGTCTCATCACTGATGATGACAGAATGCTCCTTCAGAACAGAATAAAAAAGGACTGGCAGGGATATACGCTTCCGGGCGGTCATGTGGAACCGGGAGAATCTTTCGTTGACGCGGTGATCCGTGAAATGAAAGAAGAAACGGGGCTGGACATAAAAAATCCACGGCTTGTGGGTGTGAAGCAGTTCCCAATCAAAAACGGACGGTATGTTGTCCTACTGTTCAAGACTACAGAATATAGCGGCACGGTTGTGTCTTCTGATGAGGGGCAGATGGAATGGGTGGAAAGCAATCGTCTGTCAGAAATAAACACGGTCGATGATTTTGAAGACTTGATGCGTGTGATAAACGATCCGGCTCTGACGGAATTTCAGTACTTGGTTGATGGGGACACATGGACAGTTTCTATAAAATAACTTAAGAGGTCAGAATTAATGATACTGAGAAATTTCAAAAAAGAAGATGCACCGATTATAGCCGAGTGGCTACGATCAGAGGAGGAGTTATACAAGTGGTCTGCCGACAGGTTTAACAAGTATCCGCTTACGGGAGAGGACATAAATGAAAACTATGCACCTCAGATTGAATCAGGACGCTTCTATCCTCTCACGGCTGTGGATGAAAATGAAACTATTGTCGGACATTTTATCATAAGATATCCACGAGATGATGATGACAGTTCTGTTCGGTTTGGCTTTGTAATAGTCAATCCCGCTATAAGGGGAAAAGGGTACGGAAAAGAACTGCTTCAGCTTGGAATAGGATATGTAAAGGAACATCTCAGCGCCAAAAGGATTGATCTGGGCGTATTTGAGAATAATGAGAGCGCAAGGTATTGTTATGAGGCGGTAGGATTTACCGAGTATGCCAAGAGAGAATGCGAGATGCCGATAGGAACTTGGAAATGTACGGATATGGAAATGTTCATAGAAAAATCGCTTGAAACAGAACGCTTAATCCTGCGCCGCTGGGAAGAAAGCGATGGGGAGGATTTATACAAATACGCCAGCAATCCCGATGTGGGACCGATTGCGGGATGGGCTGTTCATACGAGTGTAGAAAACAGCAGAGAGATTATAAAAGGTGTGCTTTCTGAACCAGAGACATACGCGGTGGTTTTGAAAGAAACAGGACATCCAGTTGGCAGTATAGGATTAATGCTTGGCAAGGCAAGTAATATCGGCATTCCTGATACGGAGGGTGAAATCGGATACTGGATTGGCGTTCCATATTGGGGACAAGGACTCATCCCAGAGGCGGTTCGTGAGATAATGCGATATGGCTTTGAAGAACTGAATCTCGAAAAATTATGGTGCGGGTACTTTGATGGAAACGAGAAATCAAAGCGTGTGCAAGAAAAATGTGGATTTCATTACCATCACACTTCAGAGAATGTTCCTTGTGCGTTAGAGGGTGTTCTACGAACAGAACATATAACTTGTTTGACGAAAGAAGAATGGTTGGAAAAGAGATAATTTTCAGTTTCACGAGGAGAACGCAATGTACGCACAGGTAGCGATAAAACCGAATCCCTTACTCCGTAACGGTGCATACGGCATCGTTATGAGGGGTGTGCAAAAATGCACACGGGGGTGTTCATCGTTAAGGGGTAGAAATAAGCTGCCGTTATGTTGTATCAAATTAGACACGGCAACAGAATTGGGATGCGGAACAGGAGATATGTGGAAAGACAAAGAAGCAATGATTGCTTCCTGCTCAAAATTGGTACTTTCTGATTTTTCTGCTGGTATGGTCAAGGTTTCCAAAGAAACTGTCGGCATCCATGATAATGTTGAATACCAGGTTATTGATATTCAGGATATACCGTTTGGGGACGAAACATTTGACATCGTAATTGCCAATATGATGCTGTATCATGTGCCGGATTTACATAGAGCGTTGACAGAGGTAAGGCGCGTGTTAAAAAAGGGTGGAAAATTTTATTGCGCTACTTATGGAGAACATGGTATTACAGAATATCTCACGACATTATTTTCTGAATATGGGGTTGAAGACAGCATAAATAAAAATTTCACACTTCAAAATGGGTACGAAATACTAGGAAAAGTTTTCTCAAAAGTTGAGAAATTAGAATATGTGGATTCGCTGCAAGTAAGGGAAGTGGACGATATGGTCGAATATATTTATTCGTTAT
Source organism: Sellimonas catena (assembly GCF_027924685.1). Taxonomy (NCBI): domain Bacteria; kingdom Bacillati; phylum Bacillota; class Clostridia; order Lachnospirales; family Lachnospiraceae; genus Sellimonas; species Sellimonas catena. The sequence continues at coordinate 119,020 of NZ_BSBO01000005.1, read as the reverse complement.
CCAGCATGATGCCGTTGCGGAATGTGCCTAAGCAGGATGTTAAGAATATGTTACTTCAACATACTTCCAATGGCATATTACATGTGCCGAAAGAATACGGGATGTTTCGAGCGGAGTAGAAATGATTGCAAACAGCGGAATCATTTGATAACTATTGTCAAATTCTGTCGGAGAAAATATGTTTGACAGTTCTGCCCTGGTGTGATAACATAAATTGGTCAAAATTGAAAAGCAAAGCAAAGATCATATGGTTTTCCTGTTTCAGAATTAAACAGGCATATGGTCTTTTTTATTCTGTGTAAGAAGGAGAGAGAAAATGGAAAAGACGAATGAGTTTATGAAGACCGGAAAGGTATTTCCGCTTCTGATGTCCATGTCGGTCCCTATGATGCTTTCCATGCTGATTCAGTCGCTGTATAATATTGTCGACAGTATTTATGTATCAAGGCTTGGAACGGACGCTTTGACGGCGGTTTCTCTTGCGTATCCGCTGCAGAACGTGGTGACATCGGTAGCGGTTGGAATCGGAGTCGGAATCAGTTCGGCCATTGCGATCCATCTTGGGGCCGGAAGGCAGGAGAAAGCGAATAGGGCTGCGACTATTGGAATTGCGCTGACGGTGATTCACTGTATTTTATTTGTGATTCTTGGACTGCTTGTCACAAAACCGTTTCTTGCGATGTTCACAAAAAATGAAGTGATTGTGGATCTGGCGTGCGATTATACTTATATTGTACTGTGTCTGTCCTTTGGGTGCCTTTTGCAGATTGCCTTTGAGAAGATTTTTCAGGGAATCGGTGAGATGAAGATTACGATGATTCTTCTTGCGACCGGGGCGGTCATCAATATCATTCTGGATCCGATTATGATTTTCGGACTTCTTGGCTGCCCGGCCATGGGAGTAAAAGGCGCGGCATACGCTACGGTTATCGGCCAGATTACGGCGTTTCTGCTCTATATTGTCGTATATAAGAGACGGCGGTTTGCCGTTCAGATTCATCCGAAGTATCTGAAGCTGGATAAGGCAATGATCCGGCAGATTTACAGTGTAGGAATTCCATCCAGTATTATGCTGACGCTACCATCGGTTCTGGTCAGTGTGCTTAACCGGATTCTGGGAGGATTTTCGGATGTGTATGTGGCGGTTCTGGGAGTTTACTATAAGCTTCAGACTTTCATTTATATGCCGGCGAATGGAATTGTGCAGGGAATGAGGCCGCTGATCGGCTATAATTATGGAGCGGGAGAAAAAGAGCGGGTGAGAAGCATTATCCGGTACAGCCTGTTATCCGCAGGATGTATTATGCTGATCGGTACGGTGCTGTCGCTTACTGTTCCGGGACAGATTTTCGCGCTGTTTGATGCGGAAGAGTCTCTTCTGCAGGCGGGAATTACGGCGCTTCGGATTATCTGCCTTGGATTTCTGGTTTCCACTATCGGTGTGATTTATTCCGGAGTTTTTGAGTCGATAGGAGAGGGAAAGCATTCTCTTGTAATTTCACTCTTGCGGCAGTTTGTCATCACGATTCCGTGTGCATTTTTGCTGTCCCGTGTTTTCGGACCTGCAGGGGTGTGGATATCTTTTCCGGCCGGAGAAGTCATCGCTGCAGTGGCGGCGGTTATTCTTTTGAAGCGGTTTAAAGAGGGAGCATATTCACCTTTTTAGGAGGAAACATGGAGGAGAAGAAAGAAACGATCCAGAAAAATTATACTTATATTCTGAAGTGCAGTGACGGGACACTTTATACCGGATGGACCAATGATCTGACAAAGCGCCTGAAGGCCCACAACGACGGCAGAGGCGCCAGATATACGAAGACGAGACGTCCGGTTGCGCTTGCCTACTATGAGAGCTTCTGTTCAAAAGAAGAGGCGATGAGGCGGGAATATGAGATCAAACATCTGACACGGAAAGAAAAGGAAAAGCTGATTGAAAATCAAAAAGAAAACCCGGCCTGATGTCAGATCAGAGCCGGGTGAGAAGACTGTGCGTCATGCATGGTCTTTTATTTTGTAATCAGGTTATTACAGTAAGGTTCTTACAGTACGAAAGCGTACATCACGATAAAGTGGCACATGCTTCCGCCCATCACGAAGAGATGGAAAATCTCATGGGAACCGAAATTTTTGTGGCGGTTGTTGAAAATCGGAAGCTTCAGTGCATAGATGACACCGCCGATTGTATAAATGATACCGCCCGCAAGAAGCCATCCGAATGCTGCCGGGGAAAGGGCATTTAAAATCTGAGTGAAAGCAAGAACACAGGTCCAGCCCATTCCGATATAGAGAACGGAAGAAACCCATTTCGGACAGAATACCCAGAAGGCTTTCAGGATAATTCCGACAATGGCGATGCCCCACACGAGAGCAAGAAGGATGGTTCCTGTCCGCCCTTTTAACGTAATCAGGCAGATCGGGGTGTAGCTTCCGGCAATCAGGACGAATATCATCATGTGGTCAATTTTTTTGAGAATCGTATTTGCCCTCTCAGAGAGATCAAACGTATGGTAGGTGGTGCTCGCCGCATACAATAAGATCAGGCTGAGTGCGTAAATACTCAGGGAAATCAGATAAATATGATCCGGCTCCCTTGCGGCCTTGATCAACAGAGGAACTGCAGCAAAAATAGCCATCAGCATTCCGATAAAATGTGTAATGGCGCTTCCTGGATCTTTTAAATGTCTGCTATGTCTATTCATAAAACTACCTCCTGTCTGAACATGCTGAAAAAACAACATGTAGTTTTCAATACTACGTAATCTATATGCTAATATTATATCCGATATTCCAAAAAATCAATAGTAAAATTGCGAAAGAAAAATAAAGATTTGAACAGAAAATATTTAAAATCCACAACTGGACTGGTTAAAAATAATAAAACTGGATGTTTTAAAGAATCCAGTTTAGTGATAATATGAGGCAAGAAACAGAGGAAAGAGGGCAGAATTATGAATCAGAGACATCAGACAACAACTAAACTTGCGCAGACCGCGATTTTCGCGGCATTGTGTTATGTAGCATTTGCGTTTTTGCAGATAAAAATTCCGGTTCCGGGCGGCGATGCGACGTCGATCCATGCAGGAAATGCATTTTGCGCGCTGGCGGCGCTGATCCTTGGGGGCGGTTACGGAGGGCTGGCCGGAGCAGTCGGCATGACAATCGGAGACCTCCTGGATCCGATTTATATTGTAGGAGCACCGAAGACATTCGTGCTGAAATTCATGATTGGTCTGATTGTCGGGCTTGTTGCGCACAGAATCGCAAAGATCAATGAAAGCACTGATAAAAAGTATGTGATGAAATGGAGTGTTCTGGCATGCGTGGCGGGACTTGGATTTAATGTAATCGCAGATCCTGTTGTGGGATATTTTTATAAGCAGTACATTCTCGGACAGCCGCAGCAGATGGCGGAGACACTGGCCAAGATCAACGGGGCGGCGACACTGATCAATGCGGTCGTATCGATCGTGCTTGCCGGACTGCTTTACAATGCGGTTCGCCCGGTTCTCTTAAAGAGCGGGTTGATTACGAAAGAGATAAGAAGGACAAAGGCGGTATAAGAAATGAACGACCGGAAAATCAAGACGATAGTAAGTATGGCCTTTTTTACGGCGATTACATTCCTTGGGATTCAGGCGTTCCGGATTCCGGTTCCGGCGGTGGTCGGAACACCGTTTATCCATTTTGGACACGTATTTGTGGTGCTGGGAATGCTTCTTCAGGGCGGCAGGAAAGGGGCCGTCACCGGAACAGCAGGGCTTGTCGTTTTTGACCTCCTCAATGGATATGTACAGTCCATCCCGCAGGTATTTGTGGAGACGATTGTGAAATGTCTTCTGGTGGGAGCGCTGTTCGCATGGTTCCGAAAAAGAGCAGACGGTGATCAGAAAAAGGAGTACCAGGGCGCTGTGATCTGCAGTATTGTCTACGCAGTTTTAAATATTTTCATTGAGTGGGGAATGGGAATCCTTGGACTGGTTCTCACAGGAAGCGGTATCGGCGCGGCAGTGGCAGCATCCACCGCTTCGATTCCGGCAACCGTATTCAATGCAGTCTTTATGGCTGTGGCGGTCAGCATCCTGTATCTGCCGGTGAAACGGATTTATCAGAGAGTAATGTAAAAAGAAAAGGAAGAAATCGCGGATGATTTCTTCCTTTTTTCTGTGTCTTATTTCTTTCCTGCGAATAAGAATCCCATAAACCGAATAAAGACATAGGCAACAAACAGGACTGCGATCACGGTCTCGATCGTCACCACACCGGAGAGGAAAGAGATTGGTCTGCCCATGTTCATCAGGCAGGCGGAAGCCTGTTTCATCGCGATGGCACTGATGACAAACGGGAAAGTGAAGGATGCATAGGACGGATAGAATGGAAGCTTCAGGTATGTCACTGCTTTAACAAGCGAGAACACATACAGGATTGCAGCCACGATCATCAGTCCGATGAGCAGTCCATAGGATTTTGTCTCTACCGACTGGGTATAACCTGCGATACAAAGGCTTGCAGGCGCCGCATAGATACAGATCAGCGGCTTTGCAGGTTCCGGAATTTCCTTAAAATTGATGTACCGGTATGTAACAAGAATCAGCAGTACAACAAGTGAAATCAGGCCGAACCAGAAAGCGGCCGCTCCGATGGTCAGCCGGCCGAATGCCGGAGCTGTCACTGCTGCAACTGCAATTCCTACATAAACGATAAAGTAACTTGCAAATACTTTTGGCATCTGAAGCTTCACGATAAAAATTACTGTAAAATACAGGATCATTACGATGTGAAGCAGGATTGCCAGAATCCAGATCACAAATGCTGCATTTCCGATAAAAGGATTTACATAAGTACTCAAAAGCATGAGTGCCATAGGAAAGGTAGCAGCAACACTTGTCATGATCGGATTTTTCATGTCCTCTTTGATCATGCCCGGAAACAGAATCAGTTTCAAGATAAGCAGGATCAGAAGAAGACCTGCGAGGATACCGCAGAAATAGCGGACTCCTTCGGAATAGCTCTGCAGGAGATTGCCGAGGGCGGCAAGACCAAGCATGACCCCGCTCAAAGGTACGGGTACTTTTTTGATTACATTTTTCATTGTCAGAACCTCACTTAAGCTGTCTGTTCGTCTGTGTTTGTAAGTCCGAGTTCGCGTACAACGATCTCAGCTACTTTTCCGGCACAGAGTCCGGTGAAATAGATGCACTGCTCTTTGTGTTCGCCCTTGCCCATGTCAAATTCTTTTGTCAGGACACGGCAGCATACGGAGTGTTTTCCGTTTGCTTCACGGAACCAGCTGTGAAGTTCGTTTGTCAGTTCCATACATTTTACAACCTTTGGATCCTTCGGTCCGTTTGGCTCTGTTCTTCCGAAAAGCATGCCAAGAGCAAGGATGCCACCGTTTAATGCGCCACACATACAGCCGGAACGTCCTGCTCCTACGGACATACCGGAAGACATGGCAATGACCTCCTTCGGAACATCAAGCTCGAAATTGTCTCTTACAGATGCCATAACAGCTTCGCAGCAGAAGTACCCGTTTCTATAGTAGTCCTCAGCGTCTTTGCGCACTTTGCTTACACTTACTTCATTTTTTACGTTCATTTTTTCTTCCTCCTTTGAATGTGTAACTTCTGTGGTAAAAGTATAAGGCAGAGGAAGAATGGTGAGAAATAGAAAAAGGAAATAATTGTTGAAATCAATTGAAATTGTTTATAAGAGCAGGAAAATTTAACAAAATGGAAATGAAAAACAGGAGAATATTTTGGAGAAAATTGTAGAAAAAGAAGAAAAGCAGAAGCGTTTTATTGAGGGGCATCAACTACCTGGATAGATGCCCCAGTTTAATTTCCCGCATCCAGTTCATGACATGGTTGCGGAATAATGTGACTGCTTCGCTGACAGGTTCTCCTCGCCTGGTCAGCATACAGATTTTCCACTCATAGGTATCGTCAGAAAACGGGATAAGACAAAGCCCCTGGGATTTCATGTCTTCAAAAACAAAATCGACTGTCACAGATATCCCTTTATTAGCCTTTACCATTTTATGGCAGAGACTGAAACCACTTGTTTCAAAAACGATATTTGGCTCAAACCCGGCCTTGTGGCATCTGTCTACGATCAGATGGTGGATCTTAAACTGTCCGCTTTCTATATATACCGGCTCGCCTTTCAAATCTTCGATGGTGACACTTTTTCTCCGGCTTAATGGATGGGACTCGTTGACAAGCAGACAGACAGGAAAACTTTCCATCTCCACAATGTCATAGAGATTATCGTCAAAATCAGCAATGGAAAAAGCGACATTGCCGTTTTTTTCCAGAAACAGCCGCTCTGTCTGAAGATCCGGGTATTCCCGGTAGGAAAACTGGATATCCGGATATTGTTCCTGAAATGCGATAATACAATCCGGAGTGACAAGGCGGAGAATCCCATAGGAGGAGAGCAGATCGACAATGCCGTGATTTCGCTGGCGGATATTTAACAACTCCTTTTTCAGGCTTCCGAACTCAGTGGTAACGGAAAAAGAGCGTCGGAGAAGACATTCTCCGCTTTCTGTCAGGCGGATGCCCTGAGGGGAACGGTCGATGAGCGTACAATCCAGTTCGTTTTCCATATTTTTGATGATTTTACTTAATCCCTGAGGTGTCATATACAAAAGCTTTGCTGCTTTTGTGATGCTTCCCTCACGGGCTACGGTCTGAAAGATGAAAAAATCCTGAATATCCATAGATTCAAATCTCCTTTTATCAAAACAGGCACACTGCTGTGTGCCTGTCAGATTCTGATCAGTAAATTTTAGTAGTTTTCTACTTTTCTTTCAAAATAAGCCTTCGGATGAGCACATACCGGGCAGACTTCCGGAGCCTCTTCGCCTTCGTAGATATATCCGCAGTTGTTGCATTTCCATCCAAGAGGAGCGTCTCCTTTGAAAGTATTTCCTGCTTCGAATGTAGCAAGAATCTTATTATAACGTTTCTCGTGAGCGGCCTCTACCTGGGCAACAAGCTCGAATTTTGCAGCAAGCTCATCGAATCCTTCTGCTCTTGCTTCTTCAGCCATGGTTTTGTACATTTCTGTCCACTCATAGTTTTCGCCGGCAGCAGCGTCTTTTAAATTTTCTGCTACATCACCGATGCCGTGGAACTCTTTGAACCACATTTTTGCGTGTTCTTTCTCCTGATTTGCTGTTTCTTCAAAGATATTTGCAATCTGAACATATCCGGCCTTTTTTGCCTGGGAAGCATAAAATGTGTATTTGTTTCTTGCCTGAGACTCACCGGAAAATGCAGCCATCAGGTTCTGTTCTGTTTTGGTTCCTTCGTATTTTGACATCTTTTTTTCCTCCTTTTAATGACAAATTACTTGTTATCCCTACTATAGCACAGTTAATCTGAAAGAACAATCTTTCCGCTGTGAAGCGGGGAAGGCTTTGAAAAAAGGAGACGATTCATAAGAACCGTCTCCTAAATTCCTGAATATTGGGTGTATCTTAGCTGAAGTATCTCTTGAGAAGTCCTTCGAATGCTTTTCCGTGACGAGCTTCGTCTCTTGCCATCTCATGAACTGTGTCATGGATTGCATCAAGGTTAGCAGCTTTTGCACGTTTAGCAAGGTCAAATTTACCAGCTGTAGCGCCGTTTTCAGCTTCTACTCTCATCTCAAGGTTTTTCTTTGTGCTGTCTGTAACGACTTCACCTAATAATTCTGCGAATTTAGCAGCGTGTTCTGCTTCTTCCCATGCTGCTTTCTCCCAGTATAATCCGATCTCCGGATATCCTTCTCTATGAGCAACTCTTGCCATTGCAAGGTACATACCTACTTCGGAGCATTCTCCCTCGAAGTTTGCTCTTAAATCAGCGATGATGTCTTCGCTGACACCCTGAGCAACACCTACTACGTGCTCAGCAGCCCATGTTCTTTCTCCTGCCATTTCCTGGAATTTATCTGCAGGAACATGGCACTGAGGACATTCTGCCGGCGGATTTTCTCCTTCATAAACATAACCACATACTGTACATACCCATTTTTTCATAACACATATCTCCTTTTCGTTTTTTTTTGTTTCCTTAGTTAAAAATCAGTAATAATTACTGATATCAATATAGCACTTTTCCGTGTGCTTGTCAATTCCTATTTTGGAATTCATGAATTATTTACAATTATATGGCAGCAGCTTCTGAATGCTTTTGAAGACACCGGCTGCATTTCCCATAAAATGTAATGGAGTGTGATTCCACGATGCCGTCAAATGCTTCGTTGGCAAGCTGGTCAATCTGTTTCATGCATGCCATGTTCATATCTTCCATACAACCGCATTCAGTACAGAAAAAGTGATAGTGAGGAACAGTGCGTCCGTCAAACCGGTCTGCTCCGTCTGGAGTCGATATCTTGATGATCTCTCCCATGTCAGAAAGAAGATTTAGATTCCGGTATACCGTTCCAAGACTGATATTAGGAAACTGTTCTTTGACATGGAGGTAAACCATATCCGCAGTCGGGTGCGCATTTGTATGCATCAGGTAGTCCTTAATCGATTCTCGCTGCCTGCTGTATTTCAATGCTGTCAACAAAAACCCTCCCTTCGATTAATAATGATAATAATTATTATATTTATAATAAAAAATTTCACGGATTTTGTCAAGAAAAAATATAACTGAAAGTGAATATAGAAAGGAAAGTGCCTTGACAAAAAAACGAAATATGTTAGAATACAAAACGTAATATTTGTAACAAAAATGTAATAAATACGAAAGAAAATATACATAACTATCATAAAAGGAGGATTATGCCATGCATAGTTATTTCAAAAAGGGACTGATACTGGCTGCCTTTGTCGGTATTTTCGGAGCAGGCTCCGGGATCCATGCAAAGGCCGCTGAACTTCCGGTTCAGACAGGAAATCCGGCAGTCAATGCAGATGGACTGCTCAGACAGGTACAAAAGACAGAGGATCAGGCATCTTCTATTATAATAGAAGAAACAGAAAAAAACGGAGAATTTGTTGTAAGGGAACAGAACGGGAAATACGAAGATACAGGCTTTGTTAATATTTCTTCTGATTATATTTATGTCAGAAGCGCCACATCTGATGACAGTGACTGGACCGGAAAGCTTTATCCGGGAAATGCAGTGACATTGAAGGGACCGGTTGGAGAGTGGACGGCAGTTCAGTCAGGAAATATTACCGGGTTTATCCGGTCGGAATATCTGATGGATGCAGGACAGGCGCAGCAGAAAGTGCGTCAGATGGAAGCGGAGGCGCTGAAGAACGGAACAGAGGTTACATTTTCCTACGGAGAGACAAAAGAAGAGGAGGCGGCAAGGCTTCAGGCAGAAGCAGAGCAGAGGGCAAGAGAAGAAGCCGAAAGAAAACAGGCGCAGAGGCAGGCTGTTGTGGATTATGCCTGTCAGTTTATCGGGAATCCCTATGTGTGGGGAGGGACAAGCCTGACAAACGGAGCGGACTGTTCCGGTTTTGTCCAGTCAGTCTATGCCCATTTTGGCGTTTCCCTTCCGAGGACATCCTCGGCTCAGAGAAGCGCAGGATACGAGGTCTCCTATTCCGAGGTGCAGCCGGGAGATATCATCTGTTATAATGGTCACGTCGGAATCTATGTGGGAGACGGTCAGATTGTCAACGCACAAGATCCTGCACATGGGATCGGAATTTCATCCGCAACATACACGAGTATTTTGACAGTGCGCCGGATTTTCTAAGCAGGCGCGGGGAGAAAAAATTGCGAATCGGCAAAATGCACAAATTTGTAATAAATTGTAAAAAAATGGAAAATAGGGCCAAAATCGTTTTCCACACTTAAATTATGAAAAAAGGGTAAAATAGCGTTGTTTTAAAAAGTTATCCCCACTTTCCACAGAAAAAGTTGTGAATTGTGGGGATAACTTTTGGCTTTTAAAAGAACGGATGTTTTGTAAAGAAATAATAAAATTGAGTTTTTGTCGAAAAAACCGGAAAAAAAGGTTGACTTTTTCATAATCAAACTATGATTCTGAAAGGGTAAAAAATTATAGAAAATTCTGACAATTATTTCCGGAGGAAAGGAAAGCTTTTTGGTTGCGTATTAGAAAAAAAGGTATTATAATAAGGAATACGTAAATCCAAGTAAATAAGGAGGAATTCAAAATGGCTTATCAGGTAGAAAAAACTACGACGATCGGCGAAGTTGTTAATACACATCCGGAAGTAGCTCCGATTCTTATGGAAATCGGGATGCACTGTCTTGGATGCCCGGCTTCTCAGATGGAATCTCTGGAAGAAGCAGCAATGGTTCATGGAATTGACGCCGAATTATTAGTAGAGAAAATCAATGCTTTCTTAAAAGCAAATGAATAAGCCGTAAGGCAATAGAAAAACACCGTCTGCAGGTGAGTAAATTCTGCAGACGGTGTTTTTTAGCGCTTTATTTTACAGACTGGCAAGATGCTGTACAGCTTCGCGGGAAATGATCGTCTCACAGTGCTCTTCCAGATATGCAAGAGACGCCGGAGTACTCTTTTCCAGAATACCGTATTCAGTCAGCATATTGCAGATTTTGCTGAAATCACTTTTTGAATGTCCCGACTGTGTGACAGCCAGGATAAAGAATCCATCGGACGGATCCTTATAAAGCGTATTGATACCCTGATACATTGGAGAAAGCAGATGTGCTGCCTCAATCACCCGGTCAAGGGAGCCAAATGAGAACAGACGGACTGCCGGGCGGATGACCGCTTCGGGCTTTCCGCTCTTTCCGGGAATTTCTGCAACTGCTTCTTTGACTTTATTAAGGAGCTGCAGAAACTCTTCCGCACCCTCCAGCTTGTCTGGGACAGCCTTTTTGGATGTATCTGTATCATCGAACGGAGAAGGAGCAAATTTGGAAAACCGTGTATCCAGCTCTTCCGGATCTTCTACCTTTGTAATGATGAGCACGATGGAATCCGATGATGATGGAATCGCTTCGATCATGAGCGGAATATCGTCAGCCTCAAAACCGAATTCAAAGGCTGCCTGCTGCATCATGTCATGGAAAAGTGATTTCGCTTTTTCGGTACCGTAGGCAAGCTCGCTGATCTTTAAGTGTCTGTCCTCGAGATCGGCACGTGTCAGGGTACAACGGATTTGATTTTCATTGATCTTTTCAATTTTCATATAATCACTTCCTAGCTGTAAATAATCTTATACTTACTCAATAGTAGTATAAACAAAAAATAAAATTCTGTAAATAAAATTTAGAAAAAATACTTGCATTCGCAGAAAACAGGAGTATAATATCTGAACAGAGGTAGTATTCCCGGATGACTGTGTACAGTAATAAAGGAGGGGATATTTACGAATCTATTTTCCGGTCAGCATTTCTGCATATAGTTTATGCAAAGCAGTCCTTGATTTATCTCACTAAAAGCATTTCTGCAATCAGTTCGATAGAATCAAAATAGAGCATATCACAATTATTCTCAGTTTATATTCATTTAATCACAAAAGAACCCACTAATAAATTCAGACGATTCATGATTTTGAAAAATAACGGGAACGGTGCTACCTTTTTCAGCATACGGGGTATCATAAATAATATATCACGATAAGAAACCTGTGCACTTCACAAGGGGATACTCCGGGCCGCAGTCATAGAGAAAGGTTTTTCAAAATTCTGTTTCAGATTATCAGAAAGAAAAGGGAAACAGTATGGAGAGCGATATTATAGAGGACGAGCAATACAGGAATCTGTTTGTAGAACTCTCGGAGTATGAGCGGATGGGAGTACGGATGAAAATGAACGGACATCCGGCCAGTCCGCTGCAGATTGCGTCCGCACATGCAGTGAAGGAAGAACTTTCCTATATGAGAGACTATGTGGCGGATGAGAACGGTAAAGTTAAAGAAGTCAGATTTGTGAAACTGTCAAACATAAAGTAAAAAGCGATAATCCCCCTTTACGCAGAAACAGGTAGTGAACAGAGCCGAAAATGTCAAAATTATTAATGACGTGCAGAAGAAATCTTGATATAATGTGAGCGTATACAGGAGGTATGGACATGGATGAAAGACGAGGCAAAAGGAGACCGGATGGACGGCCGGCCAGAAAAAGACAAAGGCCGGTACAGCAGCAGGATCCAAGACGCCGGAATCAGGAAAGCAGACGCCAGAAAGAGCTTGAGATGCGCCGCCAGATCCGAAGACGGAAAAAGAGAAGAAAACGCATCCTGATTCTTCTTCTGCTCTTACTTATCGCAGTGATCGCAGCAGGAATAGTATTATGGATCAGATATGGCCCGTCGAGGGAAGAAGCAGATAAAAATGAGTATTTTGGTATTACAGACACCAGCCAGGTGGGACTTGCGATCGACAATCAGATTCCAGATGTAAAGAGCATGAAAGAAGGAAGCGAAGTCTATCTGGATTTCGATTCTGTACACGATTACGTAAATCAGAGATTTTACTGGGACTCTAATGAAAACCGGCTGCTTTATACTTTACCGGACAGGACGCTCAGCATTCCGGCTGGCGCGACAGAATTTGAATCCGAAGATGGAACACAGACGAGAGACTATGAAATTGTAAAAGTGGAAAATGATACCGTTTATCTCGCGCTGGATTTTGTAAAAGAATATACGGACATGTCACTGGATGTCTATGAAAATCCGGACAGAGCAGTGATTGTAACCAACAAGGAAGAAAACCACGCCAGGGTGAGCAAAGATACCGAGGTCCGGATCCTGGGAGGTGTAAAGAGCCCAATCCTGACTGAAATCAGTAAATCAGACGACGTGGTTGTCATCGAAGAAGCCGGATCCTGGATGAAAGTGAGAACCGTGGACGGGTATATCGGCTATGTGAAATCCAATACCCTGGAAAAAGCCGAAAAACAGACACGGAAATCTGAATATGAAGAGCCGGAATATACCAATATTCAGAAAGACTACAAGATCAATCTGGCATGGCATCAGGTTACAAGCCAGGCGGCCAATGAAAATGTGGCCTCCGTCATTGCAGGAACGACAGGACTGACTACAATTTCTCCAACCTGGTTCACAATCCAGGATACAAACGGCAATATTACGTCTCTCGCAAGCAGTGCCTATGTGGATGCCGCACATCAGGCAGGGCTGGAAGTATGGGGGCTGGTTGACAACTTTACCAATCAGGTCGATACACTTGCGGTATTAAGCAACACACAGAGCAGGGCCAATATGATCAGCCAGCTGATTACCGAGGCACAAAACAGCGGACTTGACGGCATCAACGTGGACTTCGAGCAGATCACCGAGGAGATGAGCGACCACTATATTCAGTTTATCCGGGAATTATCTGTTGAGTGCAGGAAGAACCAGATCGTTCTTTCCGTGGATAACTATGTACCTGGATTTACAAGCCATTACAACAGAGAAGAACAGGGCATTGTAGCAGATTACGTGATCATCATGGGATATGACGAACACTTCGCGGGCTCTGAAGAAGCCGGCTCTGTTGCATCGATTGACTTTGTAAGAGAAGGTATCACAGAGACACTCAAAGAAGTACCAAAAGAGAAAGTCATTAACGGACTTCCGTTTTTCACGAGGCTGTGGATCGAATCATCCAGCGGCCTGACAAGCCAGGCGATCGGCATGCAGGAGGCAGAAACGGCTGTGGCCAATGCAGGCGTGACAGCATCCTGGGATGAAGAGACCCAGCAGAACTACGCAGAGTGGACTGCAGACGGAAACACGTACAAAATATGGCTTGAAGACGAACAATCCCTGGAGGCCAAGCTCAAAGTCATGCAGGAATACGATCTTGCAGGAGCAGCCGCATGGAAACTCGGATTCGAAAAATCAGGTATCTGGGAACTGATCTCCCGGTACGTGAACGGATAACAGAATACAAAAGAAAATAAAAACTGAATAACGAACAAAGAAAGACGGAGCCGCTTGCCTCGAAGCGGCTCCGTTATTTTTGTGGAGGCTGTAGGGGACGTGTTCCGGTGCACAGGTACACGACGTAAACGGCAAAAAAACGCTCGGAACCCGCATAAAATAAGGCAAAACTCGAATTTTCAGATTTTTTTCATCGGGGACAGGTTCCTTTTCATCGGAACACGTCCCCGATGAAAAGTCTATCGTACAGTCTTTATTCATATATTTGTTTTAAAGACGGGAACGGAAAGGGATTATAATATGGCGGATAAAGTGAAGTGGGTGCTGGCACTTCTGATTCTTGTTTTTGTGTTGTACGGGATACAGAAGGTGGAGAGTATAGTGACGCAGGGAGAAGTACAGGTGCAGAAGGCGGATGTAGTGATTGATGCCGGACACGGGGGGAAGGATCCGGGGAAGGTCGGTGTTAATGACGCGCTTGAAAAGGATATTAATCTTCAAATTGCAGGGAAGCTGAAGGAGGAACTGGAGGCCAGGGGGATTTCGGTTCTGATGACACGGGAAGAGGATCAGGGGCTGTATGATGAAAATGCTGATAATAAGCAGGTGCAGGATTTAAAGCGGCGGGTAGAATTGATTAATGAGACGGCCCCGGCGCTTGCGGTTAGTATTCACCAGAACAGTTATCCTTCGCCGGATGTGAGCGGTGTTCAGGTTTTTTATTATGAGCATTCGAAAGAGGGGGAAGAGATGGCCTCGGTCGTGCAGAAGCAGATGGAAAACTTGGAGGGGACAAAAAAACGGCCGGTAAAGGGCAATACGACTTACTATCTTCTGAAACGTACAGAAGTCCCGACATTGATTATTGAATGCGGATTTCTGAGTAATCAAAGCGAAGCTCAGAAACTGACGGAGGAGGATTATCAAAATTCCCTGGCCAGAGTGATTGCCGATGGTATCGAGGAATGTCTGCAGTGAAGGGTTCCGAAAAGAGGATGAGTGTGTTATAATAAAATTTATGGAAACAAGAATAGAAAAAATTGACAGAATGCAGATCGATGAAACGATCATGGAAACAGCGGGAGAAATCATAAAGCAGGGAGGCCTGGTCGCATTTCCAACGGAGACCGTTTACGGCCTGGGGGCGAATGCGCTTGATGAGGAGGCGGCGAGAAAAACATATGCGGCAAAAGGCAGACCTTCTGATAATCCACTGATTGTACATATTGCAGAGAAAGATGCACTGGATGGAATTGTGGAAGAAATTCCGGCAGGAACAAGAACGCTTGTTGATAAGTTCTGGCCGGGCCCGCTTACCTTGATTTTGAAGAAAAACGAAAGAGTACCGTACGGAACGACGGGAGGACTTGACACGGTTGCGGTGCGTATGCCGGACGACGAGATTGCGCTGCAGCTGATCCGGAAAGGCGGAGGTTATGTTTCTGCACCGAGCGCAAATACATCGGGGCGCCCGAGTCCTACGACTGCACAGCATGTTGCGGAGGATCTGGACGGAAAGATCGATATGATTCTGGATGGAGGCAGTGTCAATATTGGAGTGGAATCCACCATTCTGGATATGACCTGTGTGCCGCCGATGATTCTAAGACCGGGTGCAGTCACGAAAGAAATGCTGGAAGAGGTGATTGGTGAGGTCAGGATGGATCAGACCCTGATTTCGGAGAACAGCAGCCAGGCTCCAAAGGCTCCTGGTATGAAATACCGTCATTATGCACCGAAAGCGCAGATGATTCTGATCGAGGGGAAGCCTTCAGATACAGTTCTTGCGATCAAACAGCTCGCATATGATAAGGCGATGTTTGGGAAAAAAGAAAATGGAGAAGGATACCGGATCGGTATTATTGCTACTGCGGAGACGATGAGTCAGTATACATACGGAACCGTGAAAAGTATCGGAAGCAGGGAAAACCGTCGGACAATCACGAAAAATCTGTATGGAATTCTCAGGGAATTTGACGAAGAAGGCGTGGATATTATCTACAGTGAAGGTTTTTTCGGAGAAGCAATCGACACCGCCATTATGAATCGTCTATTAAAAGCGGCAGGCCACAAGCGGATTCCTGCCTCCGAGATTATCAAGCTGCAGGAATACCGGAAGATCATTTTTGTGAGCAAGGATGATAACTGTCGAGGCCCGATGGCAGAGCGCCTTCTGCAGAGGCAGATTCTTCTGCAGGAATATGATATTCAGTCCAGGGGCATGATCGTACTGTTTCCGGAGCCGTTAAATCCGAAAGCAGAGGAAATCATGCGGAGAAATGGTGTGGACACGACAGAGCATGAGGCCCTGCCTTTTGAGGAGAAAGATATTACTCCGGATACCCTGATTCTGACAATGGAGAAAGCGCAGAAGAGAAAAATTATTACAGAGTATGGATTCCACAGCAACATCTTCACTTTGGGTGAATATATCGGAGAAGAAAAGGAAGTGGAGTCCATGTACGGAAAGTCTCTGGAGGAATATGAGGAATCCTATATGGAGTTGGAAAATTATATGAGAAAACTGGCTAGAAAGCTGAATATGGAGGCAAAGGAAAAATGGGAAGAGTACATATAATGGACCATCCGCTGGTTCGCCATAAAATTGATTATATCCGCCGCAAAGAGGTTGGAACAAAAGAATTCCGTGAGATCATTGAGGAGATCTCCATGCTGATGTGCTATGAAGCGACAAGAGGGCTGAAACTTGCGGATGTGGAGATTGAAACGCCGATTTGCAAGATGACAGGAAAAGAGCTGGCGGGCAGAAAGCTTGCTGTTGTCCCGATACTTCGTGCCGGCCTTGGAATGGTGGAAGGAATTCTGAAGATGATTCCGGCGGCAAAGATCGGCCACATCGGTCTTTACAGAGATCCGGAGACATTGCAGCCGGTAGAATATTACTGCAAGCTGCCGTCAGACTGCGATAAAAGAGAGGTCTTCGTGGTAGATCCGATGCTTGCTACAGGCGGATCCAGTTCCGAGGCGCTCACCATGCTGAAGGAAAAAGGGGTAAAAAATATGACATTCCTCTGTATACTTGCAGCACCGGAAGGACTGGAAAAGCTTCGGGAAGATCATCCGGATGTGGACATTTATGTTGGGGCGCTTGATGAAAAGATGAATGAACATGGATATATTGTACCGGGGCTTGGAGATGCAGGAGACCGTATCTTCGGAACCAAATAGCAGGAAGGTGATAAAATGAACGCCAAGAGAAAAGATTATCTGTCCTGGGACGAATATTTTATGGGAATTGCCATGCTGTCCGGCATGCGTTCCAAAGATCCGAATACCCAGGTAGGATGCTGCATTGTGAGCCAGGATAATAAAATCCTTTCTATGGGTTATAACGGGCTGCCGAATGGTTGCTCCGATGATGAGTACCCGTGGGCCAGGGAGGGGGATGATCCGCTGGAGACCAAATATGTGTATGCGGTCCACAGCGAGTTGAATGCCATTCTGAATTATGGAGGAGGCAGCTTGAAGGGAGCCAAGATTTATGTTTCCCTGTTTCCGTGTAATGAATGTGCAAAAGCCATTATCCAGGCAGGCATTAAAGAAGTAATTTATGACTGTGACAAGTATGAGGACACCGCCTCTGTGATTGCATCAAAACGGATGATGGATTCAGCAGGAGTAAGATACTATCAGTATCACCGGACAGGCCGGGAAGTAAAGATTAAATTATAAATTCTGCTTCCTGATCAGGAAGTATCTATAAAGAGGGACATTCTGAGATTCCAGGGAATCCGGATGCCCCTCTTTATTCATTATGCGAAATACTGATGAAACTATAAAAAAACTAGATGAGTTCCTGCCCGGGGAGGACAGTACTGTCAAGTACAAACTGTCGAAAATGCTGCACGCATGGCGGCAGAAAGATGCGGCTGTCGTTTACCATAAAAAGATTTCGTTCACATGCGGGGGTATTGATCTGCAGAATCTTGAGATCCAGCTTTAAGAGTAAATCCATATAAGGTACGACTGCAATACCAAAGCCTTGTGCAGTCAGCCCGGCAATGACCTGATCCTCTTCTGTCTCGTAGGCGATCTTTGGTTCTGTGTTTATGTCGGAAAACATCTGATCAACCACGGCACGGATACCTGAGCTTTTATCAAAAAAGATCTGTGGGTAGGTAGCTGTCTCGGCCAGGTCAACAGTATGGCGGGAGGCAAGCGGATGTCCTTTTGGGACAATCAGAACAAGATCCTGCTTCTGTACCGGAACCGCTGTGAAGTTCAGTCTGTCCGGCGGCTGAGAACAGAAGACCAGGTCATATTTCCGCTTTGAAAGGCCGTCCAGAAGGCTTTGTGTCACCCCGGTATGAAAGGTAAACTGGAGATCCAGATCGGGGTGTGCTTTTAAAAAGGCAGATGCCAGACGAGGGACAAACTCGACTCCCAGCGTCCGCAGAAGTCCAAGGCGGATCAGCCCTTCGCCCCGTGCACTGCGTCGGATAGATTCCATTCCGGCATCCAGAGTAGATAATGTGTGTTCTGCGCAGTCAAGGAATTCTTCGCCAAAACGGGTGAGTGTTGTATTTCGCCCGCTTTTTTCAAAGAGGGGAACCCCAAGCTCCTGTTCAAGCTGTGCGATTGCATGGCTTAAATTTGGCTGTGAAATACAGAGCTGCGCTGCTGCTTTTGTATAATGCTGTACATGCGCCAGGGTGACAAAGTAACGTAGATAAAATAAGTTCATACAGGCACGTCCTTCCCTTCCATAACGGTATCATCTAAATCATAAAAAAATTTTATAATTTATATAAAATTATTCATTTGCGAACCATTTATCTCCATACTAAACTGAATGGATGGAAAGTGCAAGGATATCTTATGAGGAGGAAAGAAAAAATGAGGGAGAAACAGATGGAAGCTGAGAAACCGGTGTGGAGAGGAGAAGCGGCACTTGTGGCGGCTGTTATTATGAATACGTTTGGAGTAGTACTGATGTTGTATTCCGGATCCGGAATATCTGCTATCTCCAGTGTGCCGTTTGCTTTTTCGGAGGTCTTTCCGCATCTTTCACTTGGGACATGGACCTATCTGTTTCAAGGGCTTCTGATACTGAGCCTTATGATTTTGAGGAAACGCTTTGTCCCGGAATATCTTTTCAGCTTTGTGGTGGGATTCGTGTTCGGAGAATTACTGGACGTTCATGAATTATGGATTCATATTCTGCCGGAGACAACCGGTTGGCGTGTCATCTATTTTGTTGTCAGTTATCTTCTGATCAGTTTCGGAATCGCGTTGTCAAACCGATGCCGTCTTCCGATTGTGCCGACGGACCTTTTCCCGCGGGAGATGGAGCAGATTACAGGAATCACGTATTCGAAAATAAAAATTTCTTTTGATGTTATCTGTCTGGCTGTGACTGCCGGAATGACAGGAATTTTTCTGGGACATCTGGATGGATTGGGAGCCGGAACGATTCTGGCGGCATTTACAATGGGGAAAAGTGTAGGGGTAATGGGCAGCTGGATGGACCGGCATGTGCGATTTACATCATTTTTGTCAGGAGAAAAGCTCTGCCGGTATGCAGGATGATAACCGGATGAATAGAAATAATTATGCGAAAAGGGACGTTGTTTTTGACGTCCCTTTTTCGATGGACCTATGTTAATGCAGGGGTTCGTTTGGCCTGCTTGATAAGAAAACTGTATCGTTTACGGGCGGCATTCCCCTGAAAAATATAGCTGTCAATCAAATCCGGATCAGAGGCGTTTTGAAAGAGATTGTCGGCAGCTTCGATCTCCTTCCTGACAAGTGCAATCTCCGTTATAAGATCAGAATAAGAACTTCTGAGATAAACATCGGCTTCATAATGGTGATTCGTGTTTGTTGGCATGATATCCCTTCCTTCCTAAAGTTATAGTTATAGTATGTACAAAAACAGGAATAAAATACCAGTTTGGAAGAATAGAATGTACTAAAAGAAACAGGGAGTATGAGATGAAAGAAAAGGGAATCGAGATCATCATCAACTTTATTGTCCGGGCTGTTCTTGGGGCGGCTGTTATCTTTTTTGTGAATCAGTTTCTGGATTCTCAGAAAATACCGGTTGCCGTAGGATTAAATCCGTTTACTGTTTTGACAGGCGGAATCCTTGGACTTCCTGGGGTTGCGCTCCTTTATGGCATTGTATGCTGGGAAATTTTGTGAGAGTTTCACAAAGATCAGGGAAATGAAAAAAACCGGTGGACAAAACTCTTAAACCGGTCTATAATGCATATCACAAAACAAAATTCTTTTGTTTTATCCGGATCACCCGGAGTCTTATTTGAAAAGCGTCGGGAAAGCGCTTATCTATATCAGAGCCGAATCGGCTGTAATGATTCATGAACAGACAAATGATTATATGCGGAGAAGAGGAGTTGTATGTACTGCGGCTTGCAGATATGATTGCCGACAGGGAAGAGCTGGATCTTCAGGTACAGGTCTGCACCTCTTTTGAGCAGGAAGAAAGACTGGAGGAGTTTCAGGAAGCAGAACTTCTGCTGATCGGGGATGAGATTCCCTACGAGAAGAGGCAGACAAGCAGAGCTGCCAGAAGATTTGTGCTGACAAGTCAGGAAGGAGCAGAGGTGGGGGAAGAGGAGGTCCCGGTCTACAAATACCAGTCCGTCCATAAGATTTTTGCCAGGATCATGGAAGTATGCCTGGATCACGACCGTGCAGGCCTGTTTCAGGTGCCGCGCAGAGATAATCAGCGTCTGATTGTCGTTTATTCTCCTATTCACAGAATCGGGAAAACACGTTTTGCGAGGGCGCTCGGATATGAGCTGTCCAGAGATGAAGAGACACTTTATATTAATATGCAGGAATATCCCGGATGGGGAATGCACAGGGAAGAAAAGAGCGCATCTCTGGCGGATCTTCTCTATTATTCCCGCCAGGAGCAGAATCATCTGGGGCTGCGTCTGACATCTATGGTGCAGGATCAGGAAGGACTTGCTGTTCTTGATCCGATACCGGTGAGCCGGGATTTGAAAGAGGTGGCATGGGAGGACTGGAATTCTCTGATTCTTCAGATCCTGAAGAAAGGTCCGTATCAAAATATGATCCTCGATCTCAGTGAAAGTGTCCAGGGCCTGTTTGAAATTCTGAAGATGTGTGATGAGTGGTACCTTCCCTATATCGAAGACGAGGACGAAGAGCGGAAACTGGAGCAGTTTTTTGACACACTGGAACTGATGGGATGCAGGAAGCTGCGACAGAAGGCGCGGATGACAGAGATGAAGGGGGAGCCGGAAATATGTGTAAAGAAGGCATTACAGTATGATAAGAACACTGCATATGGAAAAGCTGCAGGAGCAGGTCATGGCGAAGCTGGATCTGTCGAGAGAAATCGAAGATGGCGAACTGGTCGAATTGATTTATCAGGTGCTGGAAGAGTATACCAAAGACAAGTACATTCCGCTCCGGATGAAGATGGAATTTGGTAGAGATCTGTTTAATGCATTCAGAAAGCTGGATATTCTCCAGGAACTTCTGGAGGACGAGTCGATCACTGAGATCATGATTAATGGACTGGAAAATATTTTTGTGGAAAAGGGAGGAGAGATTTATCAGTATGAAAAAAGATTTGTATCCCGGAAAAAGCTGGAAGATATCGCGCAGCAGATTGCCTCCGGCTGCAACCGGACAGTCAATGAGGCGGAACCGATCGTGGACGCAAGGCTTCCGGACGGCTCCAGGGTCAACCTGGTGCTTCCACCGGTGGCGCTCAACGGTCCGATTATTACAATCCGGAAATTCCCGAAAGAAGGAATTACGATGAAACGGCTGATTGCCTGGGGAAGTATCTCCAAAGAAGCTGCGGAATTTCTGGAAAAGCTTGTAAAGGCAAAGTACAACATGTTTATCAGCGGCGGCACCGGTTCCGGAAAGACGACATTTCTCAATGCTCTCTCCCAGTTTATACCGGAGGACGAGAGGATTATTACTATCGAGGACAACGCGGAACTGAAATTACAGTCTCTGCCCAATCTCGTAAGGCTGGAAGCCCGGAATGCCAACATGGAAGGAGAAGGAGAAATTGATATCCGTGAGTTGATCCGGACGGCACTTCGGATGCGTCCGGACCGCGTGATTGTAGGTGAGGTGCGAAGCGCAGAGACGATCGATATGCTGCAGGCTATGAATACGGGGCATGACGGTTCCTTAAGTACCGGTCATGGAAACAGTCCAAAGGATATGATAGGAAGGCTGGAAACCATGGTGCTCATGGGGATGGAGATTCCGATCGAAGCGGTACAAAGACAGATAGCATCCGGGATTGATATTATCATCCATCTTGGAAGGATGCGGGACAAGACCCGGAAGGTCCTTGAGATTCTTGAAATTACTGGATATGAGGAAGGCAGAATACAGATGCATACACTGTATGAGTTTCAGGAGAAAGGAAGCAGCCACGGGAAAGTGAGGGGAAGTCTTGTTAAAAAAGAGGAATTACAGAAAAAAGAAAAACTGCTGGCGGCAGGATATTAGAAAGGGAGAATATCTGACAGGATGCCTTGGAGCCGTGGGAGCGGCCGGGCTGACAGCGCTTTTATTCTACCGGTCCACAGTGGCGGCACTGGTACTTCTGCTCCCGGTGGGAGGAACATTTCTGTATGTCTGGGAAAAGGAAAAATTAAGAAGAAAAGAAAGAGAATTTACAAGACAGTTTCTGGATGCGCTTCAGTCGGTGTCCGCCGCCTTAAATGTGGGATATTCTCTGGAAAATTCTCTGCTGGAAGCGGGAAAGGAAATGCGGATCATGTACCGGGAGCAGGACCGGATCTTAAAGGAATGGAATTATATGATCCGGCAGATGAAGATGAATATTGGAGTAGAGCGGATCCTGGAGGAGTTTTCCGAACGGATAGATCAGGAGGATGTCAGAAATTTTGTTACGGTCACTGCGACTGTAAAAAAGAGCGGGGGAAATATGGCAAGAGTGATCCGGCAGACAATTTCTCAGATTCAGGAGAAGGAGGAGCTGAATCAGGAAATCGAAACTGTAATCTCCGCCCAAAAGATGGAGTTTCTTGTCATGGCAGTAATTCCATTTGGAATGATCGCCTATATGATGCTCAGCTTTCCGGAATTTATGGAAGTTCTTTATCAGGGAGTCCCGGGCAGGGCGGTCATGACAGGATGTCTCGTTTTATATCTGGCAGCATTTGGAACCGGGTTTCGTATGATACAGATTGAGGTGTGAGAGGATGGACATAAAAGCAATAGCAGTGACCGGAGCAGCATATTTAATTTTGCTGGTCCTGCTTTGGAAAACAGGAAAAGGGAAGATAAGAAACAGGGAAAAAAGAAAGCGGATCAGAAAGGGAATCTGGTTTTTCTTTCTTGTCAACACAATCAGCGTGGCCGTTTTTATATGGACGGGACAGGACAGGCCGGTGAAAGACGGGAAGATTGGAAGAAATCAGAAAGGCGGCGGAAGCCGGAATGAAACGGTGTTTGCGACGGTCGAGGGAGTGGATGAAGATATCCCGATTCAGATCCGGGTGGATGAGCAGGGATATACGAAAGAGGAGGCAGAAAAAATCCTTATGGACGAGGCAGAGAAGCTGGAAAAGAGAATTCTGGGAGAGAATCAGGATCTGGAGCATGTTACGTCAGATTTGAATCTGTTGACTTCTCTTCCGGATTATCCGGTATCCGTTCAATGGACGCTGGACGATTATCAGTACATAAGTATAGACGGAAGTCTTAAGGAGGAAATCCCGAAAGAAGGAATCGGGGTTCAGCTGACAGCTGTTTTAAGCTTTGATCAGGGAGCGGATGAAGCAGTAGAGCGGACGAGGGATATAACAGTGACGCTGTATCCGCCGAAGCTTCGGAATCCGGATGAGATCGTAGAAGCTCTGGAGCAGATGGTGGATTCAGAGAACGAAATCAGCAGGGAGGACGAAGCGCTGTATCTTCCGGATGAAATTGCGGGAAGAAAGGTTTCCTGGGGATACCGGTCAACCGTCAACGGGTATCAGGTGATGGGAATGGGAGTGCTGGTCTTTGTGGCGGCCGCTGCATGGAGAAGGCAGAAGGTAAATGATGCGGCAAGAGCCAGAAAAGAGCAGCTTCTCAGAGATTATCCGGAGATTCTGGAACAGTTTTCCCTGCTGATTGGTGCAGGGATGACTGTGAAAGGAGCATGGTACAAGATTGTGGAAAACTATCAGGAAAGACGGGAGACCGGGGGAAAACGGCCGGCTTATGAGGAGATGATGCGGACATGTTTTGAAATGCAGGGAGGTGTACCGGAAGGAGAAGGATATGAGAATTTCGGAAAACGGTGTCAGATACAGGAATATATGCGACTTGGACTTCTTCTTTCCCAGAATCTGAGAAAAGGAACGAGAGGTATTACAGAACTGCTCAGTCTGGAAGCAGTTCATGCCTTTGAGGACCGGAAAGCGCGGGCAAAGAGAAAGGGCGAGGAGACGGGAACGAAACTTCTCGTGCCGATGATCATGATGCTGGCAGTGGTACTGGTCATTGTTATTGTACCGGCCTTCTGGAGCATGGGAATTTGAAGGAATCCAAAGACAGGAAACAAAGGAGGTTGCAAAATGTTGTGGTTACAGATGAATGCAAGACGAATTTGGAACAGGATAGAAGAATGTCTGAAAGATGAAAGTGGAATTGGAGTGGTGGAAATCATATTGATTCTCGTTGTACTGATCGGACTTGTCATTATCTTCAAGACCCAGCTGACAGAGCTCGTTCAGACGATTTTCAATAAAATTACAAGTGAAAGCGGAAAGATTTAGAAACATGATTCCGGCCGGAAAAAAGAAAGAAGATGCACAGCTGACAGTGATGATGAGCCTTTTGATCCTGATTCTGCTGACGTTTACAGCCGGGATTTTAGAGAGTGCGTCCATTCAGACATCAAAGAATATCAGGCGGGCGGACACGGAGCGGGCGGTGGAATCATTGTTTGCGGAGTATCAGAAGGAACTTCTGGAAGAGTATGATCTTTTCGGACTGGACGGTACGTACGAGACAGGAAATTATTCGGAAGAAAGAGTATTGAACCGTATAACCGTATATGGAGCGGTTGCAGGAGAGAGTCAGGTGGAAGCCGTCCGCTTTTTGAGTGACGGAGAAGGCCGGGAGTTCGCGGATCAGGTCTGCAGATATATGGAGAACAGGTTCGGAATCGATATTATCAAGGATCTGACCGGGAAAGAAGATGAGGCGAAAAAACAGGAAGAAGAGGCCGAAAAGTATCAGCAGCAGGAAGAGGAGACAGAAAAGAAGATGGATGAGATTCTGGCATCTCACGGGACATCGGAAGGCTCTTCCGAAGGAAGCGGGGAGGAGACGGAAAATCCGCTGGGGATTTTGCAGAAGCTGAAAAGGAAAGTACTGACGGAGATTGTTCTGCCGAAAGACCGGACCATTTCACAGAAAAGTGTGGAAGGAACTCCGGGAATTTCCGGGCGGGAGAGACGGGAAGGCAAGGGAGATGTACCTGCCACAGAAGAAACGGGAAACGAAAAGTTGTATTTTATTGCCTATATTCCAGAGCATTTTGGAAGCTATATCAGTCCGGGAGAAAATCGTCCGCTGGAATACGAACAGGAATACCTGATCGGCGGAAATACAGATGACATGGAAAATCTGCAGGAAGTACTGGATAAAATCCGAAATCTCCGAATGGCACCGAATTATTTCTATCTTCAGACAGACGAGACGAAGAAGACGGAAGCAAAAGTGCTGGCCGGTGTAGTAAGTACCCTGATGGGAAATCCGGAACTGACGGATGTAGTCTGCCAGATCATCCTGATGGCCTGGGCATACGGGGAGAGCGTGATGGATCTTCGGACACTGACTGCCGGGGGAAAGGTGCCGGCGGCCAAGAGTAAAGAGACATGGAAGCTGAGTCTCTCAGGCCTGCTAAAGCTTGGGACAAAAGAAGACTCCGGAGCTAGTGAAGCCGGAGAAAGCGGATTCGGGTACGATGACTACATGAAGATGCTGTTTCTTCTGGAATCCAAAGAAACGCTGCGGCTCCGGATGCTGGATCTGATTGAATGGAATATGAAGATGCGGCTGGACTGTCCGTTTTTTCAGGCCGATGCCTGTATTACAAAACTCAGGATTCAAAGTACATGCAGACTCAGAAGAGGAATTACGTACCAATTTTCGACATATTATGCATATCAATAACAAATCTGTGAAAACAGTTCTTATTTCATATCTGACAGATCAGTCTGATATACAGAAAGGAGGTAAAGCGAGGTGCCTTTTTGTGACAACTCAGGTGATTTAAACTACATACAAACCATGGTCAACGAATTTTCAGACCCTAAAATATATAGAAAGGAGACAGATTCTGATTCGCTTCATAGATGGAAGCAGCTTTCCCCACGAAATAAGAAGTGTACCTTAAAGGCACCTGTCTTTACCTCCTTTTCTGGAGGAAGTATGACTGTGGAAGCAGCCTTTGTGGTTCCTCTTTTCCTGTTTGCGGTACTGGCCTTTTTATACTTGTTTGAGGTGATGGCAGTACAGACAAATATCCGGGCGGGGATGCAGTATGCGGGCAGAAAATATGCGGAACAGGCTTATCTGAATCCATTTGTCAGTACAGAAGAACTGGAGGAGGATATCCGGGAGGAAGTCAGCACAGAACGGCTGGAGCGTAGCATGGTAAAAGGAGGTGCTTCCGGGATTGACTGCAGCAGTTCCTACGTGGATCTTATGAATCAGATTTTGTATCTGAACACATCGTATACGGTGGAGATCCCTGTTCCGGTATTTGGAATCTTCAATGTAGAAAAAGAAGAGAGCATCCGGATAAAAGGGTGGTGCGGCTATGAATCGTCTATCCCTGTCCAGGCGGAGCAGAAGATTGTGTATGTGACAGAAAACGGGGTAGTGTATCATCAGGACTACCACTGCTCCTATCTGGATCTGTCGATCCATATGGTTCCGTACTCCAGGCTGGAGGAATTGCGAAATGCGTCGGGCGGGAAGTATTATCCTTGTGAAAGATGCGGACAAAATGTGGCAGGAATGGGAGTATATGTCACGGACTACGGAAGTAAATATCACACGTCCATGTCCTGCAGCGGTCTGAAGCGAAAGATTTACGCGGTTCCGGTTTCGGAGACAGCAGGGAAAGGAGCGTGCTCAAAGTGTGGGAAATAAAAATCTGCAATGCCTTGTTTTTAATTTTTCAGGCAGTTTGTTCGGCATATGATATCCGCATCCGTGCGGTTCCGAGATGGCTTCTGCTTTGCGGAAGCGCGCTGGCAGCGCTGACACGGCTTATAGGAATCGGAAGCGGAACCTGGATTTATGTCTGGGGTGCTCTGGCCGGCAGTGCATTTCTGATCGTCAGCAAATGTACAGATGAAGCGCTCGGGTTTGCAGACAGCTGGATGATTTTTGTACTGGGTGTGTATATGGGAATCTGGAAACTGGCAGCCGCTTTGAGCATTGCCTTTTTTGCGGCAGGGATTTGGAGTCTGGGAAAAGTAGTACTGCAAAATGGCGGATATAAAGATACATTCCCGTTTCTCCCCTTTTTGACAGCCGGATATTTGGGAGTGATCGGATGGTAGAAGAAAAATGGAGTGGCAGTTTTACTGTGGAAGCAGCAGTTCTCGTCTCGGCGGTTCTGCTTTTGACTTATGGGGTCATCATGGCGGTTTTCTACTACCATGATAAAAATATTTTAACAGGAACCGCTTATGAGACCGCGGTGATTGCGGGAAGAAAGCAGAAAAAAGAACCGCCTTTTCAGAAAGAAGAAATACAACAATTATGGAAAGAAAGAATTTCCGGAAAGATGATTCTTTTTCGGAAAGCAGAGGTAGAAGTAGAATGTCAGAAGGAGTATGTGTGGATTTCAGCTCAAGCATCGAGGAAAAGAATGAAGATTACAGTCGAAGCAAAAGTAGCACTTGTCGAGCCGGAGAGAAAGATCCGGGATATGAGGAAACTAAAAAAGGCAGCAGAAACAGGAACCTGAAAATCGGATACCGGAGAGACCTGAATACATCCTATTTTATTGTCGAATCAGACAGATTTTATCAATCGGACTATCAGCTGAAAATGCTGGCAAATAATGAAATCTGCGGACTTCTGCAGGTGAAAGGGCGTGGAGTAAACGGAAGAAGCCGGTATGAGTATGAAATCCAGGGAAAACATTCACTGGAATTTCTGACGCAGAAAGGACCGGTTACCTACGAAATGATTATAGCGATTATCGAAGATCTGCTGGCGGTTATGGAAGAAATGAGAGACTATCTGTTAAGCCCGAATCAGTTGCTGCTGGACCCGAGAAGTATTTTCTGTGAGAAAGGCCGGTATTATTTTTGCTATTATCCGGCCAATGAACAGGGAATCGCGGAAAGTTTTCATGAACTGACAGAATTTTTTGTCAGAGAGACCGATTATCAGGATCGTTCCGGGATTTATATTTCCTATGCCCTCCATAAAATGACGCTCGCGGAAAATTATCAGATCTGCCAGGTGATTGAGGAAATTTTAAATAATCAGGAAGAAGAATACGAGGATCAAGAAGCGGAAGAGGAAGATTATGAAGAAGATCTTTATGAATATGGAGATGAATATGAAGATGATGAAGAAGAGGAGCAATATGATGACTGGGGACTGGAGGAGAAACCGGTCGGGGATGTAATAAAGGAGAAAATAGGAGGCTGGGGGTTTGTGAAACGTCTATTCGGACGTGGCATGGAAGCACCTCAGGATGATATATTGAGAGAGCAACGGAATGTTGACTGCAGAAAAAAGTATTGAAAGAGCCGGCAGGTTGCGCTAGACTTAATGTATATAACAAAAAACTGCCGACAACAGGTATGTGTTACGGGAATAAGAGAGTCGGTATACGGGACATGGATCAATGCCATGTCCCGTATCGGCACAATCACTTTGGATCTCCGGAAAGCCCGGGATGTACCGGGAGAGTGATCTCAAAAGTCGTTCCAAATCCGGGGCGGGAATCCACGGATACTGTTCCATGATGTGCGAGAATGATATTCTGAACGACAGGAAGCCCCAGACCGGTTCCGGAAGATTTGGAAGTGAAAAACGGTGTAAAGATTTCCTTCAGCTGTTCTTCGGATATGCCGCAGCCGGTATCCTGAATCCGGATATGGATCTGGCTGTCATGGAACCAGGCTTTCAGATTGACGGACCCGGAACCGTGGATTGATTCCACGGCGTTTTTTAAAAGATTTAAAAGTGCCTGACGGAGTTTGACAGGATCTCCGGTGATGACAGGAAGATCTTCCAGCAGGGAAGTAAATTCAATCTCCGTATTGGCGCAGGACGCGGCGAAGGAGAGGACCAGTTTTTCCATAAAGCTCCGGAACGAAAAAGTTTCCGGATGAAGAGAGCTGCTGTTGTTAAACAGTGAAAACTCTTCCAGAAGATGCATCATGTATTCCAGATCCTGGCAAAGGGAGTCCCAGTACTCGAAGGAGCGGACCTCGGGATGCCGGGATTCGATCAGCTGCAGCGTGCCGGAAAGAAGAGTCAGGGGATTGCGGATTTCGTGGCAGATTTTGTGACGTTCCATATCCTGAGAATGGAGCAGTTTCTGAAACAGAGCAGACGCTTCAGCATCCTGATTTACATAGGATTGAAGACGCTGCATCTCATCGGATGTAAAAGACATAGGAATTTCCCACCTTTCTAAACAGTTCGATGCTTTCTAGTTTAGCACTGGTGGAGGCAATATTCAAATATCAATGTAAAGGAGTATGAGATATGAGAGACGATAATTGTATTTTCTGTAAACTTGCAAACGGAGATATTCCGACTGCGACGCTTTATGAAGATGAAGATTTCCGCGTGATTTTAGATGCAAGTCCGGCATCGAAAGGACATGCCCTGATTCTTCCGAAACAGCACTATGCAGACCTTTATGAGCTGGATGATGAGATTGCTGCAAAAGCACTTGTGCTTGCTAAAAAGATGGTGAAAAAGCTTACGCCGATTCTTGGATGCGATGGTTATAATATCGTACAGAACAATAAAGAGGCGGCAGGACAGACCGTATTCCATTTCCACATGCACCTGATTCCAAGATACAAAGGAGATAAAGTAGGTCTTGGCTGGAAAATGGGACAGCTTGATGAGGAACAGAAGAATGAGATACTTTCCAGAATCAGCGAAGAGTAAAACAGGGAATAACAAGAGGGTAAGGCGTAAGAAGCTCATATGGATGAAATACTATTTAATGATATCTATGATAAATATGTAAATATTGTCTGGAGAACAGCAAAGTATTACTCGGAAAATGAGACGGATGCCGATGAGATTACCCAACTCACTTTTGTGAATTTACTGATCAGTTATGAAAAGATCAGAAACAAGAACGCGATTGAGTCATGGCTTCGCACAACCGCTTATCGTCTGGCCTGCAGCCAGATGAGAAGGCGGAAACTGGAGATGCTGTTGGATGATGAGGGATTGGTGGCACAGATGGGCGAGGAAGTACCAGGTCCGGATGAGCTGATTTTCATGCGGAAACGCCGCAGAAAAGAAACAGAATTGACGAGTACGATGCTGGAAGAGCTGTATCAGCACAATCCAAGATGGTATGATGCAGTTGTCCGCGCGTTTGTGCTGGAAATTCCACAGAAAGAAATCGCAGAAGAGATGGGTATCCGTCTGGAGGCATTCCAGTCAATGCTGTTCAGAGCAAAGAAGTGGATGAAAACAAAATATGAGGCAGATTACAGAGAAATGAAATAATATAAAAAAACAGGTGCCGATTCGACACCTATTTTTTGATTTCAGAGTTTTTATGGAACACTATTTTTGCGAAGCCCGGACAATGAGATCAATAATTGTCTCGATCGAATTCTGCATGCCGGAATCGCTCATTGCCTTTGTATATGTATCACGATCCTGATACAGGCGGTGGACAGTATCCAGAAGAATTTCGTCTGTAAGTGATTCTTCTTCCAGGACAATGCTGAATCCCTGACGCTCAAAGGAACGGGCATTGAGGATCTGATCTCCGCGGCTGGCGTTTGCAGGAAGCGGGATCAGGATATTTGGTTTACGCAGAGCCAGAAGCTCACAGATTGCATTGGCACCGGCACGGGAAATGACAATGTCGGCCAGCGCAAAAAGATCTTTCAGTTCTTTTTGAATGTATTCAAACTGTGCATAATCTTCCACCCGGGTCAAAGACTCATCCAGCTTTCCTTTTCCACAGAGATGGATCACCTGAAAGCTTTCCAGAAGTTTTGGAAGAATGTTCCGCACAGCCTGATTAACTGCAGCAGCGCCGAGGCTTCCGCCGATCACGAGAATAACAGGCTTTTGGGAAGTGAAATGGCAGAATTTCCTTGCTGCCTCCTTATCGCCTGTAAGCAGTTCCTGCCGGATCGGTGAGCCTGTGAGCACCGCTTTGTCTGCCGGAAGATTCTTTAATGTCTCCGGGAAATTGCAGCAGATCTTTGTCGCCGACGGCATGGAAAGCTTGTTGGCGAGACCAGGCGTGATGTCTGACTCATGAATGATAGTCGGGACATGATTCCGCTTGCCGGCCATGACAACCGGTACACTGACAAAACCGCCCTTGGAAAAGATCACATCCGGCTTCAATGTCTTGATTAACTTATTTGCCTCATAAAATCCTTTTAATACACGGAACGGATCCGTAAAATTTTTCATGCTGAAATAACGGCGCAGCTTGCCGGAAGAAATCCCGTGGTATGGAATATGAAAAGGTTCGATCAGATCTTTTTCAATTCCATTATAAGACCCGATATAGTGAATGTCATATTGAAGTTCTTTCAGGCGGGGAAGAAGGGCGATGTTTGGTGTAACATGCCCGGCAGTACCGCCGCCGGTTAAAATGATACGTTTCATGGCATGCCTCCGAAAATGCTTTTATGATTATTTATATTAAACAGAATTGAAATAAAGGTCAAGTCGGAGGAAAGAAAACGCAAAAAAAGGGGGACGAAATGAAAAAAGAAGATGAACTCATGAAAGAGTTCCTGCAGGAAGAGCTGGAGAAAGAGTCAGCACGGATAAAAGAAGAAGTAGAGCAGGATCCACCTCTGACAGAATCAGGGCCGGATCCGGAACTAAAAAATAAAATATGGAAACAGGCAGAAGAAATCCGGCGGCAGAGAAAAGCATATGAAAATTTGTCAGAAGCAGATAAGGAGGCCCTGCGCCTCGGAAAAGAACTGCAGCTCCGCCGGGAAGAGAAGGCGCGGGAAGAATTCTCCGAAGAACTCGCCCCGGAGTCACTGGAACTGGCGGTAGGCGCAGAAGAAAGGCAGCCTGAAAGTCACTCCGAAATACAAACGGCACAGGGAAGCCAGACCCCAAAAGTACGCGTGAGAAAACGAAGGAAAAAGACGATCGTTGCCCTGGCCGTGGCACTTATCGCAGTGCTTGGGGTAGGGATAACGAGTTTTGGTGATGGGGGGGTTGTGATCGAGACAGTGGACAGAATACTGGGAGGGAGAAAAACAACAAATATTAACTCTGAAAGCGATGATACAGATGTTACTCAGCAGGAAGAAATCACAGAAGAAAAAGTGTTTCAAAAAATTAAAAATGAATTTGGGTTTGATGCAGTTAGATTAGTTTATAGGCCAATCGATATGGAAATGGTAGATTATACTTTAGAGCCAGAATTTTTAGCGGCTACAATTTACTATCAGTATGGGGAAAATATATTTACTTATAATATCGCTCCTGTTTATCAAAACTTTTCATTTGGCTATGATATTGAAGACACAATTATAGATGAATATATTAAAACAGTGGAAGATACAGAAATTCATGTAACAGAATATCTGATAGAAGCATCAAATCAGCAGGAATTTTCGGCAGAATTTGAATATAAGGACATTACTTATATCTTAACCGGGATCATTGAAAAAGACGAATTTGAAAAAATTTTGGAAAATCTCCACTTTTTTTGAAAAAAAGCGAAAGATTTTGGAAGTTCGTGCGTCTATATAGTAGAGGAGCAAAAATATGAAAAGAAAAAAGTTGTTGTCAAAGGCAGCGGCAATGATGACAGCGGTACTGCTTGTATTCGGAGTATCCGGCCAGATGGTAAGCGCAGCTGAGGAGAGCGCTGAGCAGATTGGGTACATTATGGTACAGCCAAGAGGAGTCTACCTTCAGAGTGGTTATTCTAAGATCACTAAACCTGGTGACGGAAAAATTACAGCAGGAGGAAGTACTACTGCACAGAAAGTTGTCTCAGAAGTTAGTATTGATGTGTTTGTAGAGCGTAAGGTAAATGGATCATGGAAACATTATACTTCGTGGACATCTACTAAAAATAATGCTATTGCAATCACGTCTTACAAGACGTTGACAGTGCCGAAAGGTTATTATTACCGTGTCAGAAGCGTACATTACGCAAACTCAGATGTGAGCAGCTCAGCAACGGGCGGTCTTTACATCTAACAGGAAGAAGAAAATTGAATATGGAATGATTTGTTTACAGGCAGAAAAGATTAAATGGTCATCGGGAGAGTTATTGAGGTTACTGCTCCATACAAAAAAATGAAAAAAGGAAGCCCTACGGCTTTACTATCTTTTAGTCCTTACATTGAGAAAACCCAAACTACTGCCCGAAAGGGCAGGAAACACCAATGGAGCAGTAGCCCCAATAGCTCTTCCGTGTCATTTCTTAACCGGCTTTCTTCGGTTAGTGCTTATGATATAGGGAACCATGCGTTTCCTATATCATAGATCTTTTCGAAAATGAACAGTAATGTTTCTATGTAGGCAAAAGAAAAGATTCCGCATGACGGGAGTGTATCCCGAACAGCGGAATCTTTTTTTGCCCTTATTTATTATTTATTAGCTAGTCCGGCCTGAAGTGCGTGAGCAAGCTGATCCGGGCAGGAGGTGCTTTTAAAGCCGCATTTAATGCCCGAGAGGCGGCGGATCGCTTCGTTCGCTTCCATGCCTTCAACAAGGCTTGCGATTCCCTGCAGATTGCCGTTGCAGCCGCCGGTGAAAACAACGTTGTGAATACGATGCTGATCGTCAAGATCAAATTCAATTTCTTTTGAACATACGCCAGTTGGCCTGTACTTCATATTGATTCCTCCGTTTCTGTTTCCCTTCCGAAAAAGAATTATAACAAAGAAAGAAAAAATATGCTAGGTATACATACAAAAATTTGTTATACTGTGAGGAAAAGGAGGTCGAAAGCATGATTGGAATTATCGGAGCAATGGAAGATGAAGTTGCAGAATTAAAGAAAAGCATGGAAATAGAAGAGGTTGTTTCGGCGGCGTCTCTTTCTTTTTGCAGAGGAAAACTTTCGGGGAAAGAAGTTGTCGTAGTAAGGAGCGGGATTGGCAAGGTCAATGCCGCAGTGTGTGCGCAGATTCTTGTGGACCGGTTTGGAGTGGATGTGATTATCAATACAGGAATCGCGGGATCTCTGGATGCAGCGATTGATATCGGAGATATTGTGATTTCAACAGACGCAGTAGAGCATGACATGGATGCAAGCACATTTGGAGATCCGGTGGGTCAGATCCCGCAGATGGATACTTTCTCGTTTCCGGCAGATGAAAAGCTGGTGAAACTGGCAAAAGAGGTCAATGAAAAGGCGAATCCGGATATCCGTACATGGACAGGAAGGATTGTAAGCGGAGACCAGTTTGTTTCTTCAAGTGAGAAGAAAGAGCAGCTGATCAGTCTTTTTGACGCAAAATGCACGGAGATGGAGGGGGCTGCGATCGCGCATACGGCTTACCTTAACAAAATTTCGTGCGTCATCATTCGGGCAATTTCGGATAAAGCTGACAACAGTGCATCGGTAGACTATCCGGCCTTTGAAGCGGCGGCAATCCGCCATAGTGTAAGGCTGATTGAGGCGCTGGTGCCGGAAATCAAGAAATAATAGAGCGAAAAAACGTCAAAAACCGCCCGGTTTTGCAGGGCGGCATAAAAAATATGTAGAACGGTTACAGAGCCTTTTTCCGTAGTTTTCAGTTATACTTGGGATAAACAAAAAAATGGAGGAGGCTCTTTTTATGTTGGAAGCAGTATGGAAACATGGGGTGTTATTTTACGCAGTCGGAGTGATGTGTATACTGGGAATCTTCAGCAAGATCATTGTAAGTCTGACACTCAGGCGACTGGTGCGGGAGGCGGGAAGGATGGGAAAAAGCCTGCACCCGCTGATGAAGCTTGTCCGGGCCAAATTTGAACATGCATGCATGGTGAGTGATAAGGTGCAGAATATCCGGGCGTTTGTGGATAAATATATGTATGAATACAAAGTACTGTGGATAAAACTGCACAGCTGGCGGCAGATGGAAAAAGCGGCGGCATGGGGCTGCCTGGTATTTGGAGCGGCAGGGGCAGCGGCAGCATACACCCAGGATGCACCTTTGGAAAATGTGGGGCAGTATGCGGCAGCCGGTATTGCGGGAGCGCTGCTTTTGTTTGCGCTCAGGATGGTCACAGATGAAAGCTACCAGCTGGAAGCGGCAAAAAACTATATGATAGAGTTCCTGGAAAATACATATGCACGTAAATATGAAAAGATAACCCGGATGGAGGAAACAG
This sequence comes from Sellimonas catena, assembly GCF_027924685.1. Taxonomy (NCBI): domain Bacteria; kingdom Bacillati; phylum Bacillota; class Clostridia; order Lachnospirales; family Lachnospiraceae; genus Sellimonas; species Sellimonas catena. The sequence goes on along the minus strand of NZ_BSBO01000005.1, from coordinate 83,605 downwards.
AGGAAAATTTCCGGACGGAAGAGGAAGAAAGCGTGATGGAAGAAGAAAAGTCAGAAGAAAATGCTGTTGTGTTTTCTGCAAAAGAAGAGGAAGAGAAAGTGCCATTAGAGGAAAATCTGATGGAATTTGCTCCGGAGGAAACGGAAGTCGGGGAGGAAGGCAAAGGCGAGGAAATAGAGGCGGAGCTTGTTACTTTGATGAAGGAAGAGCAGGAGAAAGCGAAAGAGGAGGAGGAACGGAAAGAAAAGCGGCGGCAGGATGAGGAAATGATACGCCAGATCCTTGCCGAGTTTTTAACTTGATTAATAGAATGCCTTTTGCTAAAATATACCTAGTAATTTATACCTATATATAATGATAGAAAGGATGGGTAAAGTGATGGCAAAGGTAACATTTGACTATTCAAAAGCAGATCTGTTTATCAAGGAACATGAAATGGAGTCTATGAAAGACATTGCACTGGCGGCGAAGGACAAGCTGCTTGCGCGCACAGGAGCAGGAAATGACTTCCTTGGATGGATCGACCTTCCGGTAGATTATGATAAAGAAGAGTTTGACAGAATTTTGAAAGCGGCTGAGAAGATCAAAGGAGATTCCGATGTGCTTCTTGTAATCGGAATCGGCGGTTCCTATCTGGGAGCAAGAGCTGCGATCGAATTTTTAAGACATAGTTTCTATAATAATATTTCCAAAGAGGCACGTAAGACGCCTGAGATCTACTTTGTAGGAAACAGCATCAGCAGCACCTATCTTCATGATCTGATTGAAGTGATCGGAGACAGAGATTTTTCTGTAAATATTATTTCTAAATCCGGTACGACTACTGAGCCGGCGATCGCGTTCCGCATTTTCAAAGAGATGCTGGAAAAGAAATACGGAAAAGAGGAAGCAGCAAAGCGTATCTACGCTACGACAGACAAGGCAAGAGGAGCACTGAAAAATCTTGCTACAGAAGAAGGATATGAGTCCTTTGTAGTTCCGGATGATGTGGGAGGACGTTTCTCTGTTCTGACAGCGGTAGGACTTCTGCCGATCGCAGCAAGCGGAGCTGACATTACAAAGCTTATGGAAGGAGCAGCATCCGGAAGAAAGGCAGCACTGGAGCTTCCATTTGAGGAAAACGATGCACTTCAGTATGCAGCAGTTAGAAATATTCTTCACGCAAAAGGAAAAGCAGTGGAAGTACTTGCAAACTATGAGCCAAGTCTCCACTATATATCCGAGTGGTGGAAACAGCTCTATGGAGAAAGCGAAGGAAAAGACCAGAAAGGTATCTTCCCGGCGTCTGTGGATCTGACAACAGATCTTCACTCCATGGGACAGTTCATCCAGGACGGAAGCCGCATCATGTACGAGACTGTACTGAATGTAGAGAAATCCAGAGAAGAAGTGATCATCGGAGAAGAACCGGTTGATCTTGACGGCCTGAACTACCTTGCAGGAAAGACCGTTGACTTTGTAAACAAGAGCGCAATGAACGGAACAGTACTTGCTCACACAGACGGTAATGTACCGAACCTGATGGTAAATATTCCGGAGCAGAATGAATTCTACCTTGGAGAACTGTTCTACTTCTTTGAATTTGCCTGCGGCGTCAGCGGATATATTCTTGGCGTAAATCCATTTAATCAGCCGGGCGTAGAGGCATACAAGAAAAATATGTTTGCCCTTCTCGGAAAACCGGGATACGAAAAAGAACGCGAAGAACTGATGAAGAGATTATAAGAATTAAAGACAGCCAGAACGGAGATGGAGTAAAAGCCTTCCGTTCTGGCTTTTCTTATTGGATTTTTCGTAACAGCTGTACCATTGGAATATTCATGTCAGGGACTCCGGCGATTTGTAAAATATATCACTCCTTATGCTTATGCAGATGGTGCCAACGTCATTCCGGCTGGGGAATTGGAACCGGAACCGGTTTTCTGGCATGATCTACGCTTTGATCGGACTTTTTGCGGCATATTGGAGATATATGAGAAAAGATATCTGCTAAATAGCAGTAAAAATTAACAAAAACCATAGTAAAAATATACAAAAAACTAACTTTTTATTATGGATTATTGTTGGATCGGATATTGACTTTTCAAATATGGAGGAGTAAAGTAAGCACGATATGAAAAAGAAAAGGAGGGAGCAAAACGGGTAGTTTATCAGAGAAATTAATGGAAGAACTGAACTGTAAAATTATGTTCACGATACCGGTCGGAGATGGGCTTCCGATCTATGAATCCGTCGTTGTGACATGGATTGTTATGGCGGTTCTTGTATTACTTTCTATTATTTTGGTGCGGAACTTAAAAGTGGAAAATCCGGGGAAAAAGCAGCTTGCTCTTGAGGCCGGATATTTATTTTTCCGCAATTTCTTTTATAATCTGCTGGGAGAGCACGGAGCACGCTATATTCCTTACATGATTACGATTGTCCTTTATATCGGACTTGCCAATATCATGGGGGTATTCGGGTTCGTCCCGCCGACAAAGGATATGGGCGTGACGATTGCGCTGGCGCTTATGAGTATCATCCTGATCGAATATTCCGGGATTCACCAGAAAGGGACAAAGGGGTGGCTGAAAAGTTTTGCTGAGCCGATTCCCATTATGCTTCCAATCAATATACTGGAGATTGGTATCCGGCCGCTTTCGCTTTGTATGCGGCTTTTCGGAAATGTATTAGGATCTTATGTGGTCATGAAGCTGGTCGAGATTATCTGTCCGATTTTGCTTCCGGTACCATTTAATCTGTATTTTGATTTTTTTGACGGATTCATTCAGGCATATGTATTTGTATTTTTAACATCCCTGTTTATCAGCGAAGCAGTTGAATAGGCAGACAGGGAACTGAGAAGAGAGAACAAGGAGGAAACAAAACGATGTCATCTTTAATTGCAATTGGAGCAGCAGTAGCAGTGTTTACAGGTATTGGTGCAGGTATCGGTATCGGCCTTGCAACAGGAAAGGCAGCTGAGTCTATCGCAAGACAGCCGGAGGCAGAGAGCAAAATCAGAAGTACACTTCTTTTAGGATGTGCGCTTGCCGAGGCAACAGCGATCTACGGTTTCGTAATCGGTCTGTTAATCATCATCTTATTAGGATAAGAGAAAGGCAGGTAGAGGCAGATGCTGACATTAAGTCCGGTTACAATCATCGGTACAATCATAAATCTGCTTGTTCTGTATTTCCTGCTGCAGCATTTCTTATTTAAGCCGATTCAGAAGATCATGGATCAAAGAGACGAGCTGATCCGCGGACAGTTAAAGGATGCGCAGGATCAGAAGGAGTCTGCCGGAAAGCTGAAAGCGCAGTATGAAGAAGCGCTTGCTTCAGCGAAAGAGGAATCCGGGCAGATCGTAGAAAGGGCCAAAACAGAGGCGGCGCTTCAGGCTGACGCAATCGTGAAGAATGCAAATGAAGAAGCGGGCCAGATTGTGGATAAGGCGAGAAAGACAATGGAAGTGGAAAGAGAGCAGGCTATGCGGGAGATGAAGTCCCAGATAGCCGATATTGCTTTGACAGCCGCTTCTAAAATTATGGGCGAGAAAAACAGCAGTGAAAGAGATTTGGCACTTTATGACCAGTTTTTAGAAGAAGCAGGTGATTCTGATGACACAGACAGCTAAAAATTATGCACAGGCATTATACGAACTTCATGTGGATGCAGAATCTGTAAAAACGGCAGAGACGATTTTAAAGGAAGTCCCTGAGGTGGGAGAAAGCCTTACAAATCCGACGATTGCTTTTCATGTAAAAGAGAAAATCATTGACCGTATTTTCCCGGAAGGGATCAGAAATTTTATCAAGGTCGTATGCAGAAATCAGAAATCGGGACTGCTTCTGGAAATGTTCGAGGCGTACCGGGAAATTGAAAGAAAAGCAAACGAGGGCCTTGAGGCCGTCTTGTTTTATGTGACGGCTCCGACAGTGGAGCAGCAGGAAAAGATGAAAACATTCCTGCGCCGGAAATTTCATGTAAAGGAAGTTGCGCTTTCTTTAAAAGAAGAGAAAAGCCTGATCGGAGGATTCATCCTTCAGGCAGGCGGACGGGAGTTCGACTGGAGTTTCAGAGGAAGATTCCGGGCGCTTTCCCGTGCTTTACAACATTAAAAGCGGAGGTGAAGTAATTGAGCACAATCAATTCAGACGAAATAATCTCCATATTGAAAGAAGAAATTCAGAATTATGATGAAATCAGCAAAGATAAGGAAGTCGGACAGGTAGTCAGTGTCGGAGACGGGATTGCCACGATTTACGGGATTGACCATGCGGCTTACGGTGAGATCGTTACATTTGAAAACGGACTGAAAGGGATGGTACAGGATATCCGCCAGAACAGCATCGGCTGTATTCTTTTCGGAGATGACCGTGAGATCGGTGAAGGAACGAAAGTATTCCGTACCGGGAAAAATGCAGGTGTTCCGGCCGGAGAAGGCTATATCGGACGTGTTGTCAACGCGCTGGGCGCGCCGATCGACGGCAAAGGGGACATTGAGGCCGGTGAATACAGACCGATCGAATATCCGGCACCGTCAATTGTTGACAGGAAATCGGTTACCGTACCGCTTGAGACAGGAATTCTTTCAATCGATTCCATGTTCCCGATCGGCCGGGGACAGCGTGAGCTGATCATCGGAGACCGTCAGACCGGAAAAACATCGATTGCGACAGACACGATTCTGAACCAGAAGGGAAAAGATGTGATCTGTATCTATGTCGCGATCGGACAGAAAGCGTCTACGATCGCAAAGCTGGTTTCCACTTTTGAGAAATATGGAGCCATGGACTATACAATGGTGGTTGCAGCGACAGCCAGTGACTGTGCGCCGCTCCAGTATATTGCGCCATATGCGGGCACAGCTCTTGCAGAATATTTTATGTATAAAGGAAAGGATGTGCTGATCGTATACGATGATCTGTCCAAGCACGCGGTAGCTTACCGTGCACTGTCACTCCTTCTGGAGAGACCGCCTGGACGTGAGGCATATCCGGGTGATGTCTTCTATTTACATTCCAGACTTCTGGAACGTTCCAGCCGTCTGAGCGATGAGGCTGGAGGCGGATCTATCACAGCGCTTCCAATCGTAGAGACACAGGCCGGAGATGTATCGGCATATATTCCGACCAATATCATTTCCATCACGGATGGACAGATTTTCCTGGAGAGCGACCTGTTCTTCTCCGGTATGCGTCCGGCTGTCAATGTCGGTCTTTCTGTATCCCGTGTTGGTGGTGCGGCACAGACGAAGGCGATGAAGAAGGCTGCCGGAAGTGTCCGTATTGATCTGGCACAGTACAGAGAGATGCAGGTATTCACCCAGTTCTCTTCTGATCTGGATGAATCTACAAAGGCACAGCTTGAATACGGGGCATGTCTGATGGAACTTTTAAAACAGCCGCTTTGCAGTCCGCTGTCCATGCAGAATCAGGTAATCACACTGTGCGCGGCTACGCATAAGAAGCTGATCGGAATTCCGCTGAAGGATTTGAAGAATTATCAGAAAGAGCTTCTTGAGTATATTGACAATGTCTATCCGGAAATCGGCCGCGAGCTTGCCGAAAAGAAGGTACTGACAGAGGAACTTGAAGAAAAGATTGTAAAAGCAGCAGAAGAATTCAGAGACAAGAGCAGGTGTTAGTATGGCAAATGCAAAAGAAATACAGGCACGTATGAAAAGTATCCAGGATACGATGAAGATCACGAATGCGATGTATATGATTTCTTCTTCCAAGATGAAGCGTGCAAAGCAGGTGCTTGCGGATACGGAGCCGTACTTTTATAATCTGCAGAACGCGGTTTCCAGAATTCTCCGCCACATGCCGGATGTGGAGCATGTGTTTTTTGATACGAGACCGGAGATACCGGCTGACGAGAGAAAGATCGGCTGCATTGTCGTGACGGCAGATAAGGGTCTTGCCGGCGCTTATAACCACAATGTCATCAAGATGACAGAAGAGATGGTTCAGGAAGAAGGTCATCACAAGCTGTATGTGCTCGGTATTGTGGGACAGCAGTATTTCCGCAAGAAAAATGTGGATATGGATGAGCAGTTCCATTACACGGTTCAGAAGCCGACCATGCACAGGGCAAGGGTGATCGCCAGAGAAGTCGTGGAAAAGTTTCTGGAGAGAGAGCTCGATGAAGTCGATATTATTTATACGGAGATGGAAAATGCAGTCAGCATGGAGACAAAGCGGGTACAGCTTCTCCCGCTGAAAAAGGCGGCATTCATGCCGAAACTTCCGGTCGATGTACAGCAGGAGATTATCCACATGGTGCCGTCCACCAAAGATGTTCTGGATCAGGTCGTACCGAACTACATTACAGGAAATATATACGGCTGTCTGGTTGAATCTTATGCCAGTGAGAATAATGCCAGAATGACTGCGATGCAGTCTTCCACGGACAATGCAAAGGAGATGCTCCGGGAGTTGTCCATTCAGTATAACCGTGCAAGGCAGGCCGCAATTACTCAGGAAATCACAGAGGTAATCGGCGGTGCGAGGGCACAAAAAAGGAAGTGATAACGATGAATAAAGGAAAGATTGTACAGGTCATGGGACCTGTTGTAGATGTTATTTTTGAAAATGGTGAGCTTCCAGCTATCAAAGATGCACTTGCCGTAGAGAACAATGGAAAGAAAAGTGTGATGGAGGTATCACAGCATATCGGAAATGATACAGTCCGCTGTATCATGCTTTCCGCAAGTGAAGGCCTCTGCCGTGACATGGAAGTGACCGCGACCGGTGCAGGGATCAAGGTTCCGGTCGGCGACAAGACACTTGGACGTCTCTTCAACGTTCTTGGCGATACGATTGACGGAGGTGAATCCCTGGAAGACGAGGAACACTGGGAAATCCACAGAAATCCTCCGACATTTGAAGAACAGAGTCCGGTTGTCGAGATTCTTGAGACCGGAATCAAAGTCATTGATCTTCTTGCACCTTATGCAAAGGGAGGAAAGATCGGTCTGTTCGGAGGAGCCGGTGTCGGAAAAACCGTGCTGATTCAGGAACTGATTCAGAATATCGCTACAGAGCACGGCGGATATTCCATATTTACCGGTGTCGGAGAACGTTCCCGTGAGGGAAATGATCTCTGGACAGAAATGAGAGAATCCGGTGTTTTAAATAAGACAGCCCTTGTGTTCGGACAGATGAACGAGCCGCCTGGATCCCGTATGCGTGTGGCGGAGACAGGTCTTACAATGGCAGAGTATTTCCGTGACAGAGAGCATCAGAACGTGCTTCTGTTTATTGATAATATTTTCCGTTTTGTGCAGGCCGGTTCTGAAGTATCCGCGCTGCTTGGCCGTATGCCGTCAGCCGTAGGATATCAGCCGACACTTGCAAACGAGATGGGTGCGCTTCAGGAACGGATCGCTTCCACAAAGAACGGTTCTGTTACATCCGTACAGGCGGTTTACGTGCCGGCGGACGACCTGACAGACCCGGCTCCGGCGACGACATTCGCCCATCTGGATGCCCAGACTGTTCTTTCCAGAAAGATTGTAGAGCAGGGAATTTATCCGGCGGTAGATCCGCTGGAATCCAGCTCCCGTATTCTGGAGGCAGATGTAGTCGGAGAGGAACATTACGAAGTGGCAAGAAAAGTTCAGGAGATCCTTCAGAAATACAAAGAACTTCAGGACATTATTGCCATCCTCGGTATGGAAGAACTCTCAGAAGAAGATAAAAAGACCGTTTTCCGCGCAAGAAAGATCCAGAGATTCCTTTCTCAGCCATTCCATGTAGCGGAAAACTTTACCGGTATTCCGGGTAAATACGTTCCGTTAAAAGAGACAATCCGCGGATTTAAGATGATTGTCAACGGCGAGATGGATGATTATCCGGAAAACGCGTTTTTCAATGTAGGTACGATCGATGATGTGATCGAGAAGGCAAAAAAGGAAGCATCCTCAGAAGAGTAAAGGAGTGGGCATATGGGCCAGCATAATACATTCGGACTGGAAATCTATGCAAGCAACCGTCAGTTTTATGTCGGAAGAGGTCAGAGCATTACCTTTCCGGTGGAAGACGGAGAAATGCAGGTATTGCCGCACCATGAGGACATGATCGCGGCAATTGTGCCGGGAGAGATGGTATTTGTAGACCCGGAGGGCAATAAGACAACTGTTGCAGTGAGCGCCGGATTTATTGAAGTGTTCAACAACCGTGTCAAGGTATTCGCCCTGACCGTAGAGCGCCCGGAGGAGATCGATATCCGCCGTGCCGAAGAGGCGAAAGAACGGGCAGAAGAGCAGCTCCGCCAGAAGAAAAGCCTGGAAGAATATAACGCCAACCAGATGGCGCTTGCAAGGGCCATGTCCAGACTTAGGGTTACATCCAGAAAGAAAATATAAGAAAAACAAAAAAGCATGCCGGGAGAGATTCTGCGGCATGCTTTTTGTCTGCCGGAGAAAAAGGGTTTCTTGCCCGGAATGCTTTCTTGTGATAAACTGGTAAAAGAAAAGAGCGGGGGCTGCTTATTATTATGAAGGAACAGAGAAAAAAGCATTTATTTACAAACAGACAGCTGGCGGCGCTTTTGATTCCGCTTGCGCTGGATCAGCTGCTGAATTCGTTTATGGGAACTGTTGATACGCTTATTGTCAGCAACATCGGATCCGCGGCCATATCAGCGGTATCCCTTGTGGACGCGATCAACATACTGATTGTGGAAGCCTTTTTTGCCCTTGCGGCCGGAGGTACCGTGATCTGTTCGCAGTATCTTGGGAGCAAAGACGTGGAAAAGGCAAATGAGGCGGCAGGCCAGCTTGTGTTCGTCACCTTCTTCCTTTCGCTGATTATGGCTGTAGTCTGCATTATTTTTCATGAACCGGTTCTTCAGCTGATTTTCGGGGAAGTCGAAAAAGAGGTTATGGATAACGCCAAAATCTATTTCCTGTTTTCGGCGGTGGCGTTCCCGTTTATTGCTCTTTATGATGACGGTGCGTCCATTCTGAGGGCGCAGGAAAACAGCCGGCTTCCGATGCAGATATCTGTCCTTGCCAATGTTTTAAATGTTGTTTTAAATCTGCTGTTCGTCTGGGGCTTTCACCTGGGAGTAGGGGGTTCCGCCTGCGCAACGATGCTTGCAAGAGCGTTTGCCATGATTGCCGTTCTTTATGAGCTGCGGAAGCCGGTCTGGGAGATTCACCTGAAACGGTACTTTTCGATCCGGCCGGACTGGGGACAGATTAAAAGAATTCTGAAGATCGGCATACCCTCCGGGATTGAAAACAGCATGTTCCAGTTCGGAAAGCTTGCCATCCAGTCCACCGTCTCCATGATGGGAACAGCCGCGATTGCGGCGCAGGGAATGACCAACACGATTGAAAATCTGAACGGAATTATGGCAATCGGAGTCGGGATCGGACTGATGACTGTGGTAGGAGAGTGCATGGGAGCCGGACGCAAGGATGAGGCGGTTTATTATGTGAAAAAACTTTCCGTGATAGGAGAAGTTGTTGTCGTAATCTCCTGCCTGCTTTTATTTGCGCTTGTGCATCCGATTACTTATTTCGGCGGGATGGAGCCTGCCAGTGCATCGATGTGTATTTTTATGGTGACCTGCATTACAATTGTCAAACCGGTGGTATGGACGCTGGCGTTTATCCCGGCATACGGGTTCCGGGCGGCGGGAGACGTCCGTTTTTCCATGGTGGTCTCCATTCTTTCCATGTGGGTTTTCAGGGTATCCCTTGTCATGGTTCTGGCAAGAGTCTTTGGAATGGGACCGATTGCGGTATGGATTGGAATGTTTACGGACTGGACGGTGCGGGCCATCGTCTTTACCGTACGTCTGAGAAGCCGAAAATGGCTGGAACACAGGGTGATCTGATGGAATTACAACAGTAATATAAAGTAGAGTGAAAAGTGAGTATTTTTGGTAATACTCACTTTTTTTCTGCAAAAAAATAAACAAATTTTATGAAAAATTACATAGAAAATGCTGGAAATTTTGAAAATATTTGTGTGAATGTTGACTTTCGCATTTTACTGTGATAAATTCTTAATATAATTTTTATAATTTGAATTCCAAAGGATTTGGGAGGTGACATCTGTGGAGAAACTAGAGATACGAAATCAAATGACAACTGAAGAGAGAAAGCTTGCTTTGGAAGCGGCCCTTCTGTTAGGATTTCAGACAGAAGCGGCAGCTTTTCCGGTTGCGGGAGTGAAAGGAGAAATTCCTGCTCCGAAAACGGAAGAGGAGCTGCAGGCATTGTATCAGCTGTCAGAGCCGGAAGTCCCGGATGGCTATAAAACGGCAGAAGGGCATCCGGAACCAATGTTTGACCTGGATTTCCGAAAGGAAAAAGGACTGGAAACAATATTTGGAAAAGGACCGTTTCTGAAGGATGAAGATTATGATTTTCTTCCGGACAGACTCGATGTGAAAATTAAGCTGCCTGAAGACGCGGATGCATCCATGATGATTGCAGCCTGCAACATTGCTTTCCGTCTCGGTATGGAGACAACGGGGTATGAAGGCGGCATCACGGCAGAGGAAGGTTACGGCGGAAATGCCATCATTCTGGAGGAAGCAGACCAGGCGGAAATGACGATGGAAGAGTCCGATGGGGTTATGAAGGTTTACCTCAAGGGAAGAGGGAAAGAGCTGGAGGAGCTTTCTTCGTTGATTTGTGAGAATTTTCCGGGAACAGGCGGATGGAAAACATTCCGTGATGTTCTGATGGATATGTGCGATGACGCGGTTCTGCGGAATGGGGATGGACAGATCGCGGCGCTTCAGATGCTGAAGCAGAAAGAGAGCGGCAGCTGCACGGTATACGGTTCGCCGGAACTTCGTGAAGATCAGAAGGCACTGTTTACAGATGTTACTTTTGAAAATTATAAAGCAGGAAAGAAAGCATATGAAAAGGTCTATGAGCTTCCGTGGGAAGTAGAGACGTTTGAGGAAATACTGGAAAAAGAGGTTTATCCGTTGATTAAAAACGGAGACAGTATCCGGATAGAGGGTGCGGTCAGTGAAGATCAGACTGTCCGCAGCCGGATGAGAACACGGATGGAAGAAAAAGCAAAAAGCCTTGGAGCAGCGGAAGTCCGGACAGAGCTGATCTGTGCATACAAGCAGGGATTTTCCTGGATCGATGAGATCGTAATTCCTGCAGTAAAGGAAAAGAAACCGGACAAAATCGAGATTTATTTCAAGCCGTTTCTGCCGGAAGGGGAAACAGAATGGCTGGATGAAAACGGGGCGACACCATCCTACCACAATCTTCAGGCGGACAACCCGGACAAATGGTATGATCTGCCGATCCGGTATCTGCAGGAGCTGTATCCGATTGAAGATGTACTTGTAAGAGAACTGGGAGTGGAAAGAGATGCGGTTGTATTTCTTCCATATGAAGGCGCGGAAGATCTTACCTACCTTTGCAAAGTATATCAGGATGAGACGCTCTGCTATGAAAATACATATAAAGCACAGTGTTCGGAACGCCCGTATCTGGATGAATATCCGCAGATGGGCAAGGTACATCCGGCAACCGGATATATCCGCGTGTGGATCAATGAGCAGGAGATGCTTTTCAGGAAGATCCGGACTGATCTGGAGGAAGTATGGGATACGTTCCAGGCAAAAGTCCTTCCGGAGTGTAAGCAGTATATTGAGGAAAAGACCGGCGGAACAGTCACAGCGGAGCAGCAGCCGTTTTTCCAGGAGCTTCTTCTGGATGTGACAGTCAGCGAACCGGATTACCGTGTAGGATGCAGAGAAGACCTGATTTCGTCGCTGGATGCTCTGCATGAGGATATGTATTTTACCGGAAGCGATTATTTTAAGAACTACGGAGTTCAGAATATCGGTGTCATGCTGGACGCGCCGGGACTGATTCTTCCATCTATTCATCAGAAAGAAGGAAGACCGGTATTCAAGGTAACCGTATTTGAAAAAGCGAAAGAAAAGCCGTGTATTGAAAAAGACGGCAAGGCAGTTGTAAGCCAGAGGATGCGTGAGGAAGTTTCCTTCAAAGTAACCGGACTTTCTGCAAAAGACGGAAAACTTTGTGTGGACATCCGGACGGCAGGTGTTTCGGATGAATTCCTGAAAGCCTACGCAGATCTTATGGAGAAGGGTGTGCTGGAAATTACCGAAGGCTGGTATAATATTTCAGCTGTCCGTTTCCTTACAGAAAGCGGCAGCGTGATTGAGGCGGCAGTTCCGGCACAGGAGCCGCCGGTCAAGGATAAATGTATTATGGACATCGATCTCCATGAGAAAGAGCTGATCGGATATGAACAGTGTATGGCGATCATAGAAGAACTGAAACATGTTCCTGGAATCGAGGTGTTCAGAACCGCAAGGTCCTACACAGGAAGAGAGCTCTATGCGATCTGGCTGAAACCGGAGCGGGAAGGATATCTTTCCATGACGAAACGTCTGACAAAGTGTCCGTCTGAAATTATCAACGCAAGGCACCATGCAAATGAGGTATCCAGTACGAACGCATCGTTCATTCTGTTAAAGAAGCTGCTGACCGATGAGACATACAGGGATCTTCCGGAGAAGCTGAATCTGATCCTTGTCCCGATGGAAAATGTAGACGGAGCGGCAATTCATTATGAGCTTCAGAAAGAGCATCCGTACTGGAAGTTCCATGTGGCAAGATTCAACGCCCTTGGTAAGGAATTCTTCCACGAACACTTCCATCAGGATACGATACATTCCGAAGCGATGGGACTGAGCAGACTGTATGAACGGTACGCGCCGGATATGATTGTGGACAATCACGGAGTGCCAAGCCATGAATGGGAGCAGCAGTTCTCGGGATATACATCCCCTTCCTACAAAGGATTCTGGCTTCCAAGATCACTTCTTTACGGATATTTCTGGTATGTGACGGATGAGGCGTACAAAGATAACTATCCGGTCAACAAGAAAATGGAAGATGTGATTGCGGACAAGATCGCAGAGGACGAGGAGATGACGGCACTCAACAAAGAGTGGAGCGCTCAGTTTGAGAAATATGCACATGCATGGATGCCGAAGCTTTTCCCGGCCAACTACTATAAAAATATGATTAACTACTGGATTCCATATGCGGCAGATCCGGCACACAAATATCCGTCGATCCGCTTCCCGTGGATTACAACCGTATCATATACAAGTGAAGTAGCTGATGAGACTGCGCAGGGTGAATATCTGAATCTGTGCGCAAGAGCTCATGTGGCACATGATGAGGTGACGATTCAGATGCTGATGGAAGCAGAACTTCTTCATGAATGCAACATGAGATGTGAAGACGGCAGTATATCTGCACGATATCGGAGACGTCGGCCGATGATCGTATACAAGTAAAAGACTCAAAAGAAAGAAGGAGGAAAATCTATGGAGTATATTAAACTGATTGGTGTCCTGATTGTAGTGCTCGGATTTGCGCTGAAACTGGATTCCATCCTTATTATCTTTTTAGCGGCAGTGACGACCGCTCTTGCAGGAGGTCTTGGAATTGACGGACTTCTTGAAACACTTGGAACAAACTTTGTAGCGAACCGAAGCATGGCAATTTTTATTATGATCCTGCTTGTAACAGGTGTACTGGAGGCGAACGGTCTGCGTGAAGCGGCTGCGGATCTGATGAGAAAAGTAAAAAGCGCTACGGCCGGAAGGCTCGTATGCGCGTATGGTATCCTCAGAGGATTCTTTGGTGCGTTTAACGTAGGATTCGGCGGTGTTGCCGGATTTATCCGTCCGGTACTTCTTCCGATGACAGAAGGTGCCATCGAGAGCCACGGACATGAGCCGAATGAGGAACATATGGAAGATATCAAAGGAATGGCATCCGGTATGGAAAATATTACATGGTTCTTCTTCCAGGTACTCTTCGTTGGAGGTGCCGGCGGTATCCTTGTACAGACGACACTGGCGTCTCTTGGATACGAGGTAGAACTTGTGGAACTGGCAATCGCGGAACTTCCGATTGCGATCATCGCACTTGTTGTGGCAAGTATCTACTACATCACAAAAGACAAGAAACTGATGAAAAAATACTATGGTTCCAGTGCGGCGAAACCGGAGAAGAAGAAATAAAGGGGGTACAGATACATGGATCTTAAGTTTATACAGATAGGTGCCGGCCCTGCCAATGTTCTTGGCGAAGCGGTGTGGATCATCATTGGTCTGATTACAATTTTTGCAGGTATCAAAAATCTGCTCGACAAAGAAAATCCGTCCAGAATCGGTACTGCGGTATTCTGGTGTTCATTTGGTATTGTTTGTGCATTCGGAACATGGCTTCCGGCGAAGGTATCCGGAGCGCTTGTTATCGTAATGTGTATGCCGCCGATTTTCAAACGTGTAAAAGTCGGAAAGACAAATGCCCCGACAAAAGAATACACAAAAGGACAGTACCAGAAGATCGGTATGAAGATCTTCATCCCTGCCCTTACTGTAGCGGTATGTTCTCTCTTATTCGCGTTATTTACAAACATAAGCTCCATGGTAGGTGTTACGGTAGGTGTTATCATCTCCATGATTATTCTGAGAGCCTACTCTTCGGATAATAAACCGAAAGTATTCCTGGAAGGATCTGAACGTTTTCTGTCCATGATGGGACCTCTGTGTATGCTTCCTCAGCTCCTTGGAGCTCTGGGCGGTATCTTCACGGAGGCCGGAGTCGGCGAAGTAATCGCCGGTATCGTAGAAAATGTAGTACCAAAAGGAAATGTCAACCTTGGTATCATCATTTTCGCAATCGGAATGGTGCTCTTCACCATGATCATGGGAAATGCTTTCGCGGCTATCACGGTTATTACCGTTGGTATCGGCGGACCATTCGTACTTGCGTACGGTGCGGATCCGGTTATCATCGGAATGCTTGCTCTGACATGCGGTTACTGTGGTACACTCTGTACACCAATGGCTGCGAACTTCAACATCGTTCCGGTGGCTATTCTGAATATGAAAGACCGCTGGGGTGTTATTAAGAATCAGGTTGTTGTGGCAGCAATCATGCTTGTAGTACAGATCTGCTACATGATTATGTTTAAATAGGTAATATAAGGACGGCACAGGGGGATGCGTGACATTGAGCGGGGAGCCCGTATTATTATTGAAAACTGGGTAAGAATAAAACCCTGGGACAAACTTTTGATTGTGACAAGCAAAGAGTACAGGGCAGAAGCGCAGGAACTCAGAAAGCAGGCAGTCAAAAGGGCCAGATCGGTGAATACACTTCTGGTAGAGAATAAAGGACGGTATGTAGGGGTGTTTTTTGACGAAAATGAAGAAATTTTTGATCCTTACACTGCGATCATCGCGGCAACGGAATATTCGCTTGTGACAACCAAAGCTGCGAAGCGCGCAATCAGCCGTCATAAGAAATTTTTGTCCCTGCCCCTTTCGACAAACAATGGAAAATCCATGCTGGAATTTGATTTCCTCATGATGGATACAAAGAAAAGCCGGCTGATGGCGGAGGTTATTATGAAATACCTCCGTCATTCGTCACGGATTCACGTAACCACTCCTGCGGGTACCGACCTGCAGATGGGGAAAAAGGGCAGAAATCCGGGGTTTTTCAACGGTGTGGTCAAAGACGGCAAAGGATATTCCTCGGCCAGTATCGAGGTTTATGTACCGATTGAGGAGACGAAGACGGAAGGCATCATGATGCTGGACGGATCACTTGGGTACATTGGGAAAGCAGAAGAAGTTACGAGAATAGAATTCCGGGAAGGGCGCATTGTAAAAATCGAAGAGACGCCGACCGGAATCCGGCTGAAAAACTATATGGAAGCTTACAAGGACAGCAGGATCTATATTGGCGGTGAATTCGGCATCGGCCTGAATTCGTACTCCCGGTGTGTGGGAGACTGCTATATCGAGGACGAGTCAGCCTATGGAACATTCCATATCGGACTCGGCCGGAATCTTGCCCTTGGAGGTGTACAGAATGCCAAAGGGCATTTTGATCTTGTATGCCTGGAACCGGATATCTATGCGGACAACAGGCAGCTGATGCAGGAAGGCAAGATTATCTTGCCGGAACCAAATGTATATTAAGGTATAAGGAGGTCAGTACAATGAAAGTATTAGTGACAGGATTCGATCCATTTGGGGGAGAAAAAGTAAATCCGGCATATGAGGCAGTGAAACTGCTTCCGGATACAATCGCAGGAGCTGAAATTATCAAAATTGAAATTCCGACCGTATTCACAAGAAGTGCAGAGGTTGTAGAAGAGGCAATTAAAAAATACGAGCCGGACATGGTACTGGATGTCGGACAGGCAGGCGGACGCTCCTGTATGACAGTAGAAAGGGTTGCGATCAACCTGAAAGAAGCAAGGATCCCGGATAACGACGGAGAACAGCCATTTGACGAACCAATCCGCGAAGACGGCGAGACTGCATACTTTTCCACACTTCCGGTAAAAGCAATGGTGGAAAACATGAGAGCCCATGGAATTCCGGCACACATTTCCTATACAGCAGGAACCTATGTATGCAATTGCATTATGTACAATGTGCTTTATCTTGCGGCGAAAAAATATCCTGGAATCCGCGCCGGATTTGTACATGTACCATTTGAAAGCGGACAGGTTGTGGACAAGGCAAACGGCACACCGTTTATGTCCCTGGAAATGATAGCAAAAGCTCTGGAATACGGCATCGAAGCCGCAGTGACAAACAAAGAAGATGTGCAGAAAGCAATGGGCGAAACACACTAAATAAAAAAGATTTCATTGGGGACGTGTTCCGGTGCGCAGGAACCCGTCCCTTATAAATTGGTAAAAAATTAATATTAGAACATATTGTAGACAAATTTTGGTGCGGTGGACAGATTGGCGTACATGAGATACAGGTAGAGTATCATGAGCATTGCATAAAATACAGCCGTCCACCCTGCGAATGCGGCAAATTTATTTTTCTTCAGTTTTCTGATAAAATCTGTAAATGCTTTCATTGATCATCACCCATCCTTTCTTACCTATATGGACTCCGTCTTCGAAGAAGTATTTTGTGTATTCCTGATCGGAGAAATCTGCTATGGAGGCATTGTACTCGGCGGCCACGGAGCGGATTTTCTGGTAGTAGTCTTCCCTTGCTTCTTTTGGGAAGCCGGTATAATCGTACCAGTATCCGTTAACCGGCATCATGACGAGCAGAGGACGGATTCCAAGATTCTGACAGACATCAAGAAAACATCTGAGATCGTCATATTCCGGCGAGGTGCTGTAACTTCCATTCAGACTCTGGTTTTTCTTTTTTTTCATGAATGGACGGACTTTCCATTTGTAGGAACTGTTGTCCATATAAAACGGATTTCCCTGATTCTGTGCCTCTCCATCTTTAATGGACTGTTTTAACAGGGAAGCAAAATCCGGATCCTGATCCGTTTTTTCTTTGGACGATGCTTTTGGAACATTGTCCTTTACCATCTGCATGACAGCGGTCTGCAGTTCTTTTTCTTTCAGGAACCTCGTGTAGATCCGGTAGTTGACACGGTCGGACATGGAAGCGTCCTGAGTGTAGAGTACACGGTTATAAAGGTCTGCACGTTCCCGGGCAGCAGGATCGACCCGAAGCAGTTCATGGGAGCGTTTGATCATGTAGTCCTTGACATTTTTGCGCAGATGGTTGTTTTTGAGCATTGCGATGTAATGGGACTCTGAAAAACGGGAGGTGAAAGCCTCCGGCTGTACACCTGCCTTCCGGAACCACTGCGGGGAAAGGAAAAGAACCGCTTCCTTTGTCTTTGCATGTTCTCCCAGCGATGCTAGTGTGATGGCATGGCTGAGAGACTGGTAATAGCCGGCACCGATCAGCATCATATGAAACTTTGTGTCTTTGAAAATCTTTCCCGGATGATAAGGTGTTTTCACGCCGTACTGAAACTCGGAAGAGCCGAATGTCAGAACTGTATTTTCATCCAGGTTTTTTAAAATAGCTTCCCTGGCCGGAAATTTTCCGTCGCCGGACCAGGAGGCGAATGCATTTCCATCGGCATATACCCTGCGCTCTGCCAGAAAATGCAGCCCGGCTGCCGAAGTCAGTGTAAGGGCAGCGGCAAGGAAAAATGCCAGTAACCGTTTCATGATGCACTCCTTGTTTCCAGATAGGTAAGGATCCGGTTTGGTGTGTTAAAGGTACTGCGGTCTACCTCGGACGGGGCGATCAGGATACCGAGTTCGTCCTCAATATCTGCAAGCAGTTCTGCAAATCCAAGCGAATCCATCAGATCGGTTTCAAACAGATCAATGTCCGGGTTGCTTTTTACAATATCATCTTCACAGATTCTTTCCAAAATTTCAAACAGTGTTTCTTTCATAGTATATTCCCTCCAAAATTATGATAATCCGAGCAGCCATACAAACTTGCCCGAAAAGATATAAAAACCAAAAATTACGAGCTGAAGTGTGATCAGCCACGACAGGAAACGGTACCACCGTTTCTGACGGTGATTTTTGTAAAAGGTTGATTTTTTCTTGTACCATTCCGTAGCGGCCAGCAGAACGCCATGATAAAGTCCGTACAGGATATAGGATGGCGTCACGCCGTGCCACAGACCCATGACAAGCATGTTGACAAGAAAACCTGCACAGGCTGCATTGAGCCTGTTTTTAAAACGCTTTTTCCGGATCGACTGAATCATAAACCGGGAAAAGAGAAAATCCCGGAACCAGTGGGACAGTGTAATATGCCAGCGGTCCCAGAACTCCTGAATGTCAATACTTTGAAACGGCCGCCGGAAATTGTCCGGAGTCCGGATGCCAAGAAGATAGCTGGTGCCGACTGCCATCAGACTGTACCCGGCAAAGTCGAAAAACAGGTAAAATCCATAGCAGTACGCATAGAAAATCACATAGTACCATGTGCGGGCACCGTCAACCATTCCCATGCCTTTAAAGAACACAGAGGCAAGAATCAGCTTGTAAATCAGTCCAAGCAGAATTTTAAATATGCCTTCTCCGGCAAGCGCCAGGTACTCTCTGCGGGGCCGGATACTGTTCAGGTCCTCCAGAAACCGCCGGCTCCGGTCGATAGGACCTGAACTAAGAGACGGAAAGAACAGCACGAAGGCTGTAAAATCAAAGACAGACATTTCGGTAATCAATCCGTCATAGGTCTCGATAATGATCTGGGCACACCGGAATGTCAAATAGGAAATTCCAAGGAACGCAAAGATGGATTCTCCCCACAGTCCGGCCAGTTTACTGAGAATCAATGGCAGAATACTCAAAAACAGTGCCAGCCTGTACACCCGGACATTCCGGTCTCTGGAAACACGCAAGGCCATGTACCCTTTTACAACAGTCAGTTCGATTATAAAAAACAGAATCAGGTAAGCTGCCTGCTCCGGTTTTGAAAAAAAGGCCAGAGCGGTAAATAAAATGGTTGCGGCAGTAGAGTACCATTTCAGCGGCTGCTCCAGAATACCGAGCAGTAATGCCGGAAGAAGAATGAGAATAAGGACACAGAAAAACTGATAATTGTCAAAAAAACTCATGAAAGCATCCCTCCCAGAGCTTTCCGGTCAGCTTTTCCGTTGGCCGTCATCGGGAGCTGGTCAAGGAAGATCACTTTTTTGGGAATCATGTAATCCGGAAGGTATTCTTTCAAATCCTGTCTGATGCGCAGCGATTCTGCAAACTCATCTTCCGGGACATCTTCCTTGACAAGGAAAGCGGTAATACTTTTTGCTTTTCCATCCCGCATATTCGCGACAGCGGCAGCGTTTTTAATACCGGGAAGCTTCAAAAGATTGCTTTCGATATCTCCGAGTTCAATCCGGTATCCGTGCAGTTTGATCTGAAGATCAATGCGTCCGCAGTAGTAAAGCATGCCATCCTTTATATAACCCTCATCTCCTGTCCGGTATCCGCGGACTGTATTTCCGTTTTTGGAGACGGTGAAAAAGACAGGTTCTGAGAGGTCCGGCCGCCGGAAATATCCCGGACTGACCGTGTTTCCGAGAATAACAATCTCGCCCCTTTCTCCATCGGTCAGACGCGCCCCTTCCGGGGAATGGATTTCAATCCATGTTCCCGGTTTTGGACGCCCGACAGGAAGCGGAATTTCCGTTTCTGTAAGTTCCGGTGTGACCTGAACTTCCGTCACTGCTACCGTGGATTCTGTCGGCCCATATGTATTCATGATGACAGCATCCGGAAACCGTCCGGCCAGCTTTTGTGCGGTCCGGTTTGTCAGCGTTTCTCCGCAGAATAAAAACAGGCTGATCTGCGGAAGCAGTGAACTGTCAAAATTCGGATCCCGAAGGCACATATCTGCGAAAGACGGCGTAGAAACCCACACGGAGGCCCGGGATGCGGCCAGTGCCGGAAGAAGGAGACGAAAATCGGACTGCTGCGATTTTGTAAGAGGATACAATGTTCCGCCGCAGGCCAGGCACGTGTACAGATCCATGACTGAAAGATCAAAAGAAAACGGTGCCTGGTTTAAAAAGATGTGTCCTTCTTTATCTTTTTTTGAGGTACCAAGGCCGACAGACCACTCCAGATAATGATTCAGACAGTCAGAAGTGATCTGAACGCCTTTCGGGCTTCCGGTACTTCCGGAAGTGAAAATCATATAAAAAAGATCTTCGCCGGAAACCGGGGACAATTGTAATTGCTCCTCCGGATATTCTTCCTGCATCAGATGTTGAATTTCTTCTTTCCTGATAAAGGAAACGGTACTGGAACTGTCCTCCGGATCTTCGCAGGCCAGTACAAAAGGCGGCTGAATGCTTTCGATGATCTGCATGGTACGGGACCATGGTACAGAAACATCGACCGGACAGTATCCTCTTCCTGATTTTACACATGCAAGAAAGCAGATGAGCATCAGCGGGCTTTTATGTCCGTAGACAGGAATCGGAGTCCTGTCATCTTTACAGAGCCTTTGAAGAGCCGCGGCAAGAAGATCAGAATATTTCCAGAGATCTCTGTAGCTTAAACGTTCTTCACCGGATATCATTGCAGCGCGGTCCGGAAAACGGACGGCTGTCTGATTGATTTCGTATAAAATGTTCATAACTTTTCCCTCCTGTAGTGCTTTACCAGTATCATAAAGAACCGCCTTGAAAAGTCAATATGATTTCGCGAACAGTAAGAAAACATTCAACAAATCTTAATAATCCTCATTTACTTTTCCACTTTTTTTGATATAATTATTCCAATGAATGGAGGAAAACATCATGTTGTCAAATCAGGTACTGCAAAGAACAATATCAGAAATAGAAAATATAGCAGGGGGTTCCTGTTCTGTGTGGGCAATGGACGGACATCGCATTGTACAGGCAGGGACAGAGAGTATGAATGCGGGCGAGAGGATTCAGGCATTTCTCGAAGAGATAAAAAAAGAAGAGATCTTTCAGGGACTCGAAGAGATCCGCACAGGATACGCCCTCTTCCTTGTGTGTGATGAGGAGAAACCTGCTTACATATTAAATATAGAAAACATGAGCGGAGAAAAGGCGGAAATTGTAGGGCGCCTCGGCGTTAAACAGATGGAGGGGCTGATACGTGCCTATAAAGAAAAGATTGACAAGAACCGTTTTCTTCAGAATCTTCTTCTTGATAATATGCTTCTTGTGGATGTTTACAACCAGGCAAAGAAGCTTCATATCGAAAACGATCAGAAGAGAGTGGTCTATCTTGTAGAGGCCAGGGCCAAAGATAATCAGATGCTTCTTGAAACGATGAAAGGAATGTACGCGTCCGGCATGAAAGATTTTGTAACTGCGGTGGATGAGGGAAGTGTGATTCTTGTCAAGGCGCTGGAAGAGACAGATGGATACCGGGAAGTGTTTGAAAGCGCCAAGAGCATCGCGGATACGGTATCTGCTGAGGCAATGGTTAATATCCGGGTGTCTTACGGTACGATGATCCACGAGTTGAAGGATGTATCAAAATCCTACAAAGAGGCCGGCATGGCACTGGATGTGGGGCGGATTTTCTATCCGGACAGGAATATTCTTGCTTATAACGAACTGGGAATAGGACGGCTGATCCATCAGCTTCCGCTCTCTCTGTGCGAGATGTTTTTGAAAGAGGTTTTCGGGGACAGGGATGTATCCGAGTTTGAGGAAGAAACACTTTCCACGGTTTACAAATTCTTCGAAAACAATCTGAATATCTCCGAGACGGCCAGACAGCTCTATATCCACAGAAATACGCTTGTGTACCGGCTGGAAAAGATTCAGAAGCTGACAGGTCTGGATGTGCGAGTGTTTGAGGACGCTCTGACATTTAAAATCGCGATGATGGTATCAGAGCATATGAAATTTATGAATCAATAAAGTTTATAAACAGGGAAAACACAGAGACAGGTATTACAGCTTGTCTCTGTTATTTTAATGTGCTAAAATGAGAAAAGTACAA
Organism: Sellimonas catena; assembly: GCF_027924685.1. Classification (NCBI taxonomy): domain Bacteria; kingdom Bacillati; phylum Bacillota; class Clostridia; order Lachnospirales; family Lachnospiraceae; genus Sellimonas; species Sellimonas catena. The sequence goes on along the minus strand of NZ_BSBO01000005.1, from coordinate 61,265 downwards.
AATGAAGGAGGTACTTGCCTGTATGATAAAGTTATTTAAAAATGGAGTCTACTTACTGAATGGTAAAGATATCATAGAAGACGGACCGGAAGCTGCCGAGGCGCTGAAAGCAAAGACGGGACGTGTGGTTACAAAAGAAGAGGCGGCGGCGCAGACGATCGCCTATGAAATTCTGAAAGCCCACAATGTTTCAGGAAATATGAAAAATCTGAATATCAAGTTTGACAAACTGACGTCACATGACATTACGTTTGTCGGAATCATCCAGACAGCAAGAGCGTCCGGACTTGAGCGGTTCCCGATTCCGTACGTGCTTACCAACTGCCACAACAGCCTCTGTGCTGTAGGCGGCACGATCAATGAGGATGACCATATGTTTGGACTGACCTGTGCAAAAAAATACGGCGGCGTCTATGTACCGCCTCATCAGGCTGTCATCCACCAGTATGCGAGAGAAATGCTTGCCGGAGGCGGTCAGATGATCCTGGGATCTGACAGTCATACCCGATACGGCGCTCTTGGAACAATGGCAGTAGGGGAAGGCGGACCGGAGCTTGTAAAGCAGCTTCTCAGCAAGACATATGATATCCGGATGCCGGAAGTGATTGCAGTTTATCTGGACGGAGAGCCGGTTAAAGGAGTCGGCCCGCAGGATGTTGCTCTGGCGATTATCAAAGCGGTGTTCCAGAACGGTTATGTGAATAATAAAGTGATGGAGTTTGTGGGACCTGGCGTTGAAAAGCTGAGTGCAGATTTCCGTATCGGCATTGATGTTATGACGACAGAGACGACCTGCCTCTCTTCGATCTGGAAGACGGATGACACCATCCGGGAGTTCTATGAGATCCACGGAAGAAGCGGAGACTATAAAGAGCTGAATCCTGGAGAAGCCGCTTACTATGACGGAATGGTCTATGTAGACCTTGGAAGCATCCGCCCGATGATCGCAATGCCGTTTCATCCGAGCAACGCCTACACGATCGAAGAAGTTAATGCAAACTTAAAGGATATTCTTCATGATGTGGAAGAAAAAGCAAAGGTAAGCCTTGACAATGCGGTGGAATATTCACTGCAGGATAAAATACGAAACGGAAAACTCTACGTGGAGCAGGGAATCATTGCAGGATGTGCCGGAGGCGGATTTGAGAATATCTGTGCCGCGGCGGACATTATCCGCGGGAAGAACATCGGCTCCGATGCCTTTACATTCAGTGTGTATCCGGCAAGTACTCCGATTTACATGGAACTGGTGAAAAACGGTGCTGTCGCAGATCTCCTTGCGGCAGGAACGGTTGTTAAGACAGCATTCTGCGGACCTTGCTTTGGCGCGGGGGATACTCCGGCAAATAATGCGTTCAGTATCCGTCATACGACAAGAAACTTCCCGAACAGAGAAGGATCCAAGCTTCAGAACGGTCAGATTTCCTCTGTGGCGCTGATGGATGCAAGATCCATTGCAGCAACAGCCGCCAATAAAGGATATCTGACACCGGCGACCGATCTCGATGTGGAATATAAAAATCCGACCTATCATTTTGATGCCTCCATTTATGCGAACCGTGTCTTTGACAGCCACGGAAAAGCAGATCCGGACGCAGCGATCCAGTTTGGTCCAAACATCAAGGACTGGCCGCAGATGCCGGCGCTTCCGGAAAACTTATTGTTAAAGGTTGTTTCAGAGATCCATGATCCGGTAACGACGACAGATGAGCTGATTCCGTCAGGAGAGACTTCCTCTTACCGGTCCAATCCGCTTGGACTTGCGGAGTTTGCGCTTTCCAGAAAGGATCCGGCATATGTCGGGCGTGCAAAAGAGGTGCAGAAGGCCCAGAAAGCAATCGAGGCACACACTTGTCCGCTGGAAGTACTGGAAGAACTCAAACCTGTGATGGCGAAAGTGAGAGAACAGTTCCAGAATGTGGGAGAAGGAAACCTTGGTATCGGAAGCACGATCTTTGCAGTGAAGCCGGGAGACGGATCTGCAAGAGAACAGGCGGCATCATGCCAGAAGGTGCTTGGAGGATGGGCGAACATCGCAAGCGAATATGCGACGAAGCGTTACCGCTCCAACCTGATCAACTGGGGAATGCTTCCATTTATTACAAAGGAAGACCACAAAGCCCTTCCGTTTAAAAACGGCGACTATATCTTTGTTCCGGAAATCCGCAAAGTGATTGAAGGCAAAGCAGAAGAAGTGAAAGCCTATGTTGTGGATGGCGGCCTGAAAGAGATCACGCTTCATCTTGGCGCGCTGACAGATACAGAACGGGAAATCATTATGAAAGGATGTCTCATCAATTATTATAGAGGCTGGTAAGCAGCAGAAAACCCCGTCCGGGAGCCGGACGGGGTTCATTTTTACTTTATTCTTCTCCGTTGAAGCAGTACGTACAGAGCTTGCAGGAGTCGATTCCGATGGATTCGATCAGGTCATCCAGACGGTGGTAACGAAGAGAGGTGAAATTCTGCTGACGGCAGATTTCATCCAGCATCTTCTGGTACCGGTCACTGTTCGGGTCTGCGTATTCAGCCAGGATTTCCGGGGAAGCATCTCCTTCCCAGTCGCGGATAATCCGGCGTGTAATCAGATCCAGTTCGGATTTGGATCTTGAGAAGTTCAGATACTTACATCCATATAACAACGGAGGACATGCAGGGCGTACATGCACTTCCTTGGCACCGCTCTGATAAAGGAATTCAGTAGTCTCACGCAGCTGTGTTCCACGGACAATGGAATCATCGATCAGAAGCAGCTTTCTGTCTTCGATTAAAGCCTGCACCGGAATCAATTTCATGCGGGCGATCAGATTTCTCTGACTCTGAGTGGTCGGCATGAAAGAACGCGGCCAGGTAGGTGTATATTTAATGAACGGGCGGGCATATGGGATACCGGATTCATTTGCGTAACCGATGGCATGTGCCACTCCGGAATCCGGGACGCCTGCAACGATGTCAGGAGTAACGGTTCCGGCATCTCTTTTTGCAAGAAGGCTTCCGCATTTGTAGCGCATCTCCTCTACATTGACTCCCTCATAGGAAGAAGTAGGGTATCCATAATAAACCCAGAGGAAGGAACAGATCTTCATTTTTTCAAAAGGCTGTCCGACTGTTTCCACGCTTTCAGGTGTTACATAGACGATCTCACCAGGTCCCAGTTCCTTATAATCGGTATATCCGAGATTGATATATGCGAAACTCTCAAAAGAAACACAGTATGCATCATCTTTCTTTCCGACGACAACCGGAGTGCGTCCGTAACGGTCACGTGCCGCATAGATACCTTCCGGAGTCATGACAAGCAGAGTCATGGAACCGTCCACGATCGACTGTACATAACGGATTCCTTCTACAATCGAATCCTTTTTGCAGATCAGGGAAGCAACCAGTTCTGTGGCATTAATCTGCCCGGTGCTCATCTCCTGAAAATGAGAATGTCCATCATTATAAATCATGTTCAAAAGTGAATCAAGATTATTGATCTTGCCGACTGTAGTGATAGCAAAGCTGCCAAGATGTGACTGGATCAGCAGAGGCTGCGGTTCGAAGTCGGAAATACAGCCAATACCCAGATTTCCCTTCAGCTCCTCCAGATCTTTGTCAAATTTGGTACGAAACGGGGAATTTTCAATATTATGGATTGCGCGGCTGAATCCATTCTCTCCGTGAGTTGCCATACCGCCTCTTCGTGTTCCGAGGTGAGAATGATAATCTACCCCGTAAAATAAATCAAGTACACATTCATTTTTTGAAGCTACGCCAAAAAATCCGCCCATAGTGTGTATTTCTCCTTTCCCATTCTAAAACAATCTTACATTGACAATACTAATTTAGTTTAGCACGGATGGACCGGTAAATGAAGAGGAAATTAAAAATAGATAAATGAATGAAAAATATAAATAAATCAGACAATAAGTACAATTGGAATCAAAGAATGAAATAAAATAAAAAAATGTAAAAGAAAAGTATTGACAAAATGGAGGCGGGATGCTATAGTGTAATCAATCCAAAAGAAAAGAAACCTGACGAGAAAGGGATTCTTGAAAACTGGAAGTTGTTTCACTTCCAGAATTGGAAATTTAGAAAAGGAGGGCTTTTACCATTGGACAATACGGAATTCAAAACTCAATATGTTAGTGGTGTTACAGATGAAGGTTTCCATGATGAAAGCCTTTATCAATAAATCAATCCAGTAAATAGTTGAGTATACAAAGTATATCGGAGTTGTTAGAAACTGGAATTTGTGATTGAAAGATCTGTAAGACATATTGAGGATGATACCACATCAGTCAATAGTTCAAAGAGTTAGAAGATGTGTAAAGAAACATCGCATAACCATCAGAAATTTTATTAACCATTTATTTTATATTTAATATGAGTTGATGAATGAAGACGTAGTATGCGGATATTAACAGGGGAGGAAGCCAAGGAGCAGAACCCATAAGAAGATTGAAATAAGAAAGAGAGTTTCTCTAAGTTATATGAATCTGATATATCGGCAGAAGATCCGAAAAGTCAACAAAATTAAATACATTATAAAAGGAAGTAAAAGATCTGAGATCAAAGATTACATTAGCGGAAAATTAATCAGAGACTTTGAGTTATATATCGAATATAAAATAAAAAAGGCTTTTGGGAACCGGTAGATCAAAAGAAAGATTCCTCCGGTAAGAGAATATAGAATATGAAAAAATTGAATAGTTAGAGTAGCCATTATAAGAAAAAACGTTATAATGGCTACTTTTTTTGCGTAATAGTTTTGTAATAATTAAGAAAAAAACACTCCCATTTTTTTGACATTGACAGGTTGGTATGATACACTAAGAAAATGAAAAGATATATCATTCTTGCGTATAGAAGGCTGGTAAGGAATCGCTGCAAAAGCAAGTAATTAATGAGGTGAATGACATTGGATAAATACGAGTATCGTGAAAAAACGGAACAAATGATGAAGTACGTCCAGACAAGATCCTACGACAAGGCAAAGGAGATCGCAGATACGATCGACTGGAAGCGAGTAAAAAATGCGTCAATGCTTTGTACTGTAAGTGAAATTTACGAATATACCGGGGAGTATCAGAAGAGCAGAGAGATCCTTTTTATTGCATATGACAGAAGTCCGGGGAGCAGGAAGATTGTATACCGCCTGGGGACTCTGGCGCTTCGGCTGGGGGAGACGGAGGAAGCGCTGGACTGCTATGACGAATTTGTGAGTATGGCTCCGAAGGATCCGAACCAGTACATATTAAAGTATAAGATTTTAAAGGTGCAGAACGCCCCGATTAAGGAACAGATTCATGTGCTGGAAGAATTTAAAAAAGCGGAATATATTGAAAAATGGGCATATGAGCTTGCAGAGCTTTACGATCAGGCGGGAATGACAACCGAGTGCCTCGAAGAGTGTGACGATCTGATTCTGTGGTTCAGTGACGGAGCTTTTGTACAAAAGGCGATGGAGCTGAAAATGAAATATAAACCTCTGACGCCGCAGCAACAAAAGAAATATCGAAAAGCGGGGAATGAGGAAGAATCCGGAAACCTGACTGCCGCTGTGGAAGAAGCACAGACAAGGAAGCCGGAAAAAGAAGAGCAGGTAAAGGTTGAGGAGATTCCGGCGGAAAATCAGAAAGAGGTTCAGGGAGAACCGGAAAAGACAGTAGATTTTGAGCAGGTGATTTCGATGCTTCAGGACCAGGGGAAAAGAGAAACACTGATTCTGAAAGCAGATTCTTCAAAAGCGCTGACAGGAGCCTTTCTGCTTGGAATGGCTGTCGGAGGAAATAAGACGATAACAGAAGTGAAGCAGATGTTCGAAAAAGGAGAGGGAGACGTGTACGAAACAGGCCAGATGAAAATAGAAGAGATCCTTCGTCAATGGGAAGAAAGACAAAGGAAAAATGCAGCCGTTATTGAAGAAAAACGGCGCGAAGCAGAGGCAAAAGCAGAGGAAGAAAAAGCAAAGCAGGAAACAGTTTCCAAGGATACAGCGACGATACTTTCAGAAGATATTCAAAGACTTCTCAGCGAGATGGAAGCGGAAGAAAAAGAAAGAGAAGAGGCTGTCGGCGGCACGACAGAGTCTCTTGCAAGACTTTCCGAGTCGATGAAAGATCAGACAGAAGAAGAGACAGAAACTGAAACAGAACCGGATGAATCTGTCGAAGAAGAAAGTCCTGAGGACGAGTACGCCGAAGAAGAGCACGACGAAGACGAGTACGCTGAGGAGGAGTATGACGAGGACGAGTACGCCGAAGAGGAGTATGATGAGGACGAGTATACCGAAGAGGAGTATGACGAGGACGAGTACGCCGAAGAGGAGTATGACGAGGACGAGTACGCCGAAGAAGAGTACGACGAGGACGAGTACGCCGAAGAAGAGTATGACGAGGACGAGTACGCCGAAGAAGAGTATGACGAGGACGAGTACGCTGAAGAGGAGTATGACGAGGACGAGTACGCCGAAGAGGAGTATGACGAGGACGAGTACGCTGAAGAGGAGTACGACGAGGACGAGTACGCTGAAGAGGAGTCCATGGAAGAGGAGTATGAGGACGAAGAATCCGATTTTGAAGAGGATGATTCTGACTATGAAGAAGAGGTAGAAGAGTCAGATCAGGAAGAAGAGGAAGAGGAAGCGGCGGAACAGGAGCCGGAAAAAGAAGAGGTTCTGGAAATCGAGGAACCGGATGAAGACGAAGACTCCAGATCTTCCGGCGGATCTTCCTTTGATACAGGATTTATTGTTCAGGGAAGATATGACTTGAGCGCAACAAGTGAAATCGGTCTGAAGCTTGGTTTGACAGAGGAGCAGAAAAAACTGTTCTCCTATTTTGTACCGATCCGTGGAATGAGTGAGCAGCTTGTCGATGTTCTCGAGCAGGACAGAAACTGCAGAAAGCGGTATGGAACTTCCAGAACAGGAAATATTCTTGTAATCGGACACAAAGGATCCGGTAAGACTGTACTTGCGGTTGATATTGTAAAAGCGATTCAGAAGCAGCGCAGGATGAAGCAGGGCAAGGTTGCGATTATCACCGGAGACGCACTGAATAAGAAGAACCTGATCAGTATTATCCAGAAGCTCAGCGGTGGTGCGCTGATTATTGAAAAAGCAAGTAAAATGAATGATAAAACCATTGATGAATTGACAGGATTAATGGAAGAGCAGACCGGAGAGATGCTGTTTATTCTGGAAGATGAGAGACGTCCGATGGAGAAAATGCTTTCTGAGTATCCGGACTTCCGCAGAAAATTTACTTCCCGTGTGGAACTTCCGATCTTTATCAATGATGAGCTTGTTACGTTCGGCCAGACATATGCAAAAGAAAACGGATACCGGATTGATGAAATGGGAATTCTTGCTCTTTACAGTCGTATCGATGTACTTCAGAAAGAAGACCACTTTGTGACAGTAGCTGAAGTGAAGGAGATCATGGATGACGCGATTGCCCATTCCCAGAAAGCGAATGTAAAACATCTGATGAAGAGGGTATTCGGAAAGAGCACAGATGAAACTGACAGAATTATTCTGAAAGAGGATGATTTCAAACATTAAAGATAATCGACAATAATTGTATAAAATGACGAAAAGAGTTTTGATAAAGTGAAAAACTTTGTTAAAACTCTTTCTTTTTATCCATCCCTAAAGTATAATAAACTTAGATTTTTTGTGAGAAGGTGGATAGTATGGCGAGAACAAAAAAGAAAAAACCATATGAGATAGGAGAACTGGATCAGTACTTATTTGGGCAAGGAACTCATTATGATTTATATAAAAAAATGGGATCCCATCTTGTTACGGATGGACGCAGAAAAGGTGCGTATTTTGCAGTCTGGGCGCCGAATGCGAAGGCAGTTTCGGTTGTAGGTGATTTTAACAACTGGGACAAGGATAAAAATCCGATGGTAAGAGAAGAGCCGCTTGGGATCTATACCTGCTTTATTCAGGGGATCGAAGAGGATATGATCTATAAGTACTGTATTGAGACGAAGACCGGAGACTTCCTCTACAAGGCTGATCCGTTCGCGAATTATGCGGAAGTAAGGCCTGGAACCGCTTCGAAAGTGCATGACATATCAAATCTGAAATGGAGCGACAGTGCGTGGATGGAAAAGAGGACTACCTGGAACATGGATGAGAGTCCGATGTCTATCTATGAAGCGCACATTGGTTCCTGGAAACAGCATCCGGGAGAAGAAGAGGAGCGCTTTTACAACTACCGTGAGTTTGCAGTGGAAGCTGTGAAATATATGAAAGAGATGGGATATACCCACATTGAATTGATGGGAATCGCAGAGCACCCGTATGACGGCTCCTGGGGATACCAGGTAACAGGATATTTTGCGCCGACTTCCAGATATGGAACCCCGGAAGATTTTGCGTATATGATCAACTACTTCCACAAAAATAAAATCGGGGTTATTCTGGACTGGGTACCGGCTCATTTTCCAAGAGACGCGCACGGACTTGCGGATTTTGACGGTACAGCGGTTTATGAATATGCGGATCCGAGAAAAGGTGAGCACCCTGACTGGGGTACGAAGATTTTTGACTACGGCAAGTCTGAGGTAAAAAATTTCCTGATCAGCAATGCGTTGTTCTGGATGGAACATTTCCATGTGGACGGGCTTCGTGTCGACGCAGTTGCATCGATGCTGTACCTGGATTATGGAAAGCAGGACGGTCAGTGGGTTGCCAACAAATATGGAGGTAATCAGAATCTGGAGGCGATCGAGTTTTTCAAGCATTTAAATTCGGTTGTTCTTGGACGAAATCCGGGAGCGGTCATGATTGCGGAAGAGTCTACCGCATGGCCTAAAGTGACAGGAAAACCGGAAGACGATGGACTGGGATTCAGCCTGAAATGGAACATGGGCTGGATGCACGATTTTCTGGAATATATGAAGCTGGATCCTTATTTCCGGAAAGAGCACCACAATCAGATGACATTTGCGATGACCTATGCTTACAGTGAGAAATATGTTCTTGTACTTTCACATGATGAGGTCGTCCATTTGAAGTGTTCGATGCTCAATAAGATGCCGGGACTCGGATTTGATAAATATGCGAATCTGAAAGTCGGATACGCATTTATGATGGGGCATCCGGGGAAGAAGCTTCTGTTTATGGGGCAGGATTTCGCGCAGCTTAGAGAGTGGAGTGAGGAAAGAGAGCTTGACTGGTATCTGCTGGAAGAGCCGGAGCATCAGTATCTGCAGGCGTTTACAAGAGATCTTCTGAAGCTTTACAAAAAGAACAAAGCCATGTATGAGCAGGACACTGTCGGATATGGTTTTGAGTGGGTAAATGCGAACGACGGATACAGAAGTATTTTCAGCTTTATCCGTCATTCCAGAAATAATAAAAAGAATCTGCTTTTTGTCTGCAACTTCACGCCGATGGAATGGGCGGACTACCGCGTAGGTGTGCCGCGCAGAAAGCAGTACAAGCTGATATTAAACAGTGATGAAAAACAGTATGGAGGAAAGGGCGAGGACCGGCCGCTTGTTTATAAGGCTGTGAAGCAGGAGTGCGATGGAAGACCGTATTCCTTTGCATATAAACTTCCACCATACGGTGTGGCAGTATTTGAGTTCTGATTACTGCAGTTGACAGGAAAAATGATCAGGCCCGTCTGGAAGGTGCATGAAGGCTTTGCAGGCGAGCCTGATTTTGTGTGGTTTAAAAATGGAGGGTCGATATGGAAAATTACCAGATTACACAGTGGTGCCACCGGTTTATCGAAGAACAGGTTAAGGATGGGGACTACTGTATTGATGCCACCTGTGGAAATGGACATGATACGTTGCTTTTATGCAGGCTGGCAGGCAGTGATGGACTGACAGCGGGATTTGACATCCAGGAACAGGCGGTAGAGAAGACAAAAGAACGGCTGAGGGAGGCCGGCGTGGAAGAAAAGGTCAGAATTTTCTGCTGCGGACATGAAAAGATGAGAGAACAGCTGGCAGAGGACCCGGACTGCCGAAAAATGCTGGAGAAGACGCAGGACGGTTATGGAAGTGTCTCCTGTGTTGTGTTTAACTTTGGCTATCTTCCGGGAGGGGCACATGATCTTGCCACAAAAGCGCAGACAAGTCTGGAGGCAGTTGAACAGAGTCTGGAGCTTCTGAAAAAGGGAGGAATTATCAGTCTTTGTATCTACAGCGGGAAAGACAGTGGATTTGAGGAGAAGGAAGCTTTGATGGAATATCTGAAAGGTCTTGACAGCAAAAAATATCTGGTTATAATGAGCTCATATTACAATCGTCCGAATCATCCACCGGTTCCGGGACTGATTATCCGGCTTTGATGTAGCAGAATGTGGATGATATCATATACTAACTGACAGGAGGGATGAAGATATGCAGCTTGCAGCAGGACTGTTGTTACCGTTTATAGGGACCACGCTTGGTTCGGCGTGTGTTTTTTTTATGAAAGGCCAGATGAAACCGCTTATTCAGAAGATACTTCTTGGATTTGCGTCCGGAGTGATGGTGGCGGCATCGGTATGGTCACTGTTGATTCCATCGATGGAAATGTCGGAAAACATGGGAAAATATGCGTTTATTCCGGCGGCAGCTGGATTTCTGCTTGGGATTTTCTTCCTACTTATGATGGATCAGGCGGTACCGCACCTTCACATGGGGGCGGAGAAGTCAGAGGGACCGAAATGTTCTTTAAAAAAAACAACCATGCTTGTCCTTGCCGTCACACTTCATAATATTCCGGAAGGAATGGCGGTCGGCGTGGTTTTCGCGGGGATGCTCTCGCGGAACACAGAAATTACAATGGCAGGTGCGTTTGCGCTGTCGATCGGCATTGCGATCCAGAACTTCCCGGAGGGAGCAATTATTTCCATGCCGTTAAAAAGTGAAGGAACGGGAAAGGGAAAGGCATTTTTGTACGGGATGCTTTCCGGGGCAGTGGAACCGGTGGCGGCCGGAATTACCATTCTGCTTGCGGGATTTATTACACCAGTGCTTCCGTATCTGCTGTCTTTTGCGGCCGGAGCAATGCTTTATGTTGTGGTGGAAGAATTGATCCCGGAGGCAAGCGAAGGGGAACACAGTAATATCGGAACGATCGGATTTGCAGCCGGCTTTGTGCTGATGATGATCCTGGACGTTGCGTTGGGATAATGAAAGTCCAGATGAGATCAGGAGAGAGGAGAGAATAGGATGAGACTTCGGAATATACCGGGGGCAAGAGACGTGATTGCCGGACATGAAGCGGTGATAAAGAATGAGAAGGAACAGAAAGGACACTGGGAAGAGGTCTTTGGAAATGACCATCCGGTACGTGTGGAGATCGGTATGGGGAAAGGCAGGTTCCTGATGACGATGGCGCTGGAACATCCGGAAATAAATTATATTGGAATCGAGCGATACTCCAGTGTGCTTCTGCGGGCGCTGGAGCGGATGGATGCCATGGAGGAACCGCCTTCTAACATCCGGTTTGTATGTATGGATGCGGCTGAAATAGAAGAAGTATTTGAACCGGGGGAAGTGGACCGGATCTATCTGAATTTTTCGGATCCGTGGCCAAAGGCACGTCATGCAAGGAGAAGACTGACGTCAGCCGCGTACTGGGAGAGATATGATCATATTCTGAAGCAGGACGGGGTTGTGGAGTTTAAAACGGACAATAAAGAACTGTTTGAATTTTCTCTTGAGCAGGTTCAGGAGGCCGGCTGGGAACTGAAGGCACATACTTTCGACCTGCACCATAACGAAGACCTGAACCGGGGGAATATTATGACGGAATATGAGGCAAAGTTTTCCGCCAAAGGAAATCCGATCTGCAAGCTGATTGCAGAAAGAAAAAGATAGGGGGAACGCGTAACAGAATCCTTCATCCGGCATATGATGATAGAAAAAGCAGGCAGGTGGAAAATGGGAAAAAGATGCGGAAGAAAGGTCTGCCATACGTGCAGAAGATTCTGCTACGATAATATCTGGCTGAATAAAAAGATCCGGATTCTTCAAAAATCCTGTGCAGAACTATACAGGGTATTTAATCCTGGCTGCAGGTCAGGGCGGTGTGACAAATGCAGGAGTTGACAGAGCAGAATTTCCGGAAGGAAGTACTGGAGGAGAAAAAGCCTGTACTGGTAGAGTTTTATGCAGTCTGGTGCGGGAAGTGTTCGATGATGGAAGACATATTCGGAATGGTTGCGGAAGAATTTGACGGGAAAATCAAGGCGGGGAGAGTGGAAACGGAGAGCAATCCGCTTCTTGCCGCAAGATACCGTATCCGGGCAATTCCGGCATTTCTTTTGTTTTCGGACGGGGAAGAAGTTCTGCGGATGACAGGGATGATGGAGCCTGAGGAGATGGCCGGAAGATTGAACGCTGCTGAAAATATGTTGAACAGCCGGAAGAGAAAGAGATAACCGTATCACCCGGGCGCCCTGAATTTCAGGCGTTTCACAAAAAATAAAAAAATTTTTAAATTTTGCTTGCATTTTCCTGAATAATGTAATATAATTTTTCTTGCGTTAAACAAATGGAAAATGCAAAATGTGCCATTAGCTCAGTTGGTAGAGCACCTGACTCTTAATCAGGGTGTCCAGGGTTCGAGCCCCTGATGGCGCACTTTAAATCACTGTTTTTGGAGAGGGAGATCTCTGGGGGCGGTGATTTTTTTTGTGCCAAAAGGGCGAAAGTTTGATTTGGAATAGATAGATTAGTGATGGAAAGGGAGCACGTATGAGGCAGGATGTACAAAAGATAATTCTTCAGATCAGAAGAAGGTGGAAAAAGAGAAAAACAAAAGTAATCAGCATTTTGCTTGCGATCATCTGGCTGGCTGTCATGGTTGTGCTTTTGACAAACTGGAGAATGTTTGGCAGGACGGCAAATGGAGATTCGATAAAAAGAATCGTGCAGTGGGTACTTCTCTGGCTGTTTGGTGTTGCGGGAGCAATTCTATGGCAGTTTTACTGCCTCTTTCTCAGAAAAAAGAGGAAAATCAAACGGCTCGGGGTTGGAAGCATCGTGGTACTGGCGATTGCAATGGGGACAGGAATGTTCTGGATCATGGAGTGGATTTATAATCCGCAGATGTTTACGATTCCGTACCAGTTTGTATCTCTCAGTATCTGTGTTTCAGCCGTTGTGTTCCTGATTTTTCTGCTGTTGTGCAATTCTCTTCGTCTTGCAGTGCTTTTGTGCAGTGCCATGTATTTTATTTGGACGATTGCCAGCTATTTTGTTTACGAATTCCGGGGCCTTCCGCTGCAGATTGTGGATTTCTGGATGTCGGGACGGCGACAACGGTAGCGGGTGATTATGAATATTCCATGACACTGCATATGCTGATTGTGGGTGTGATTATAGTCAGCATTGTTACTTCTTTATATACGGGGAACAAATACAAACTTGTAAAAGGAAAGAAGGCCAAAGTTCTGATCCGTGTGGCGGGTATACTCCTGCTTGTCGGAGGAATTCGCTATCTTGGATGGTCCGATCAGCCGGACAGCTGGAACGTGGTTCTGAATGGGAACCGGCCGGGAGACAGTTTTTATAATTATGGAATGCAGATGTGTGTGATCCGCGGTGCCAGAGATTCGATTGTAAAGGAACCGGAAGGATACTCGGTTGAAGAGCTGCAGCAGGTATCGGACGAGATTGAATCAGGAAATGCGGGAAGCAGCAAAAAGCCGAATATCATTGCTGTCATGGATGAAACATTTTCTGATCTGACCTGGATCAGAGATTTCCCGGTATCAGAAGAAATTATTCCATTTTATAACAGTCTGACAGAAAATACAATTAAAGGGAAGCTGCTGGTTCCGGTGCTGGGCGGAGGAACAGGAAAGACGGAGTTTGAATTCCTGACCGGAACGTCGATGCGGATGTTCAACTCGACGCCTTATGTAGTACTCGGGAAAAAACTGGATGCCTCAATGGTGGAGCCGCTCGAAAGTCAGGGATACAAAACAGCCGCGATACATCCGTTTATTCCGACAAATTATAATCGGGAAGTTGCGTATGAAGCGATGGGATTTGACCGGTTCCTGAGCTTTGATGATTTTCAGGGAGAAAGAATGGTACGGGATTTTATCTCGGACGAGGCATGTTTTGACCGGATTGAGGAAATGATAAAGGACGAGGAAGATCCACTGTTTACATTCTGCGTCACGATGCAGAATCATTCCCCGTATACAAAAGAATATGAAAATTCGATTGAACTGCTGGAGTATACCGATTCACAGGTGGAACAGTATATGTCACTGATTCATGAATCCGACCGGGCACTGCAGAAACTGATCGAAGATCTGGAAAAGTCCGATGAGCCGACGGTAGTTGTGTTTTTTGGAGATCATCTTCCGACATTGTCCGAAGATTTTTACGAGTATGTATTTGGAAAGACAGATGAGGAAATGACGTTTGAAGAAAACCAGAATTATTATCTGACCCCGTTTTTGATTTGGGCAAATTATGATATTGAGGAGCAGCAGGATGTTGTCACAAGCAGTAATTATCTCGGAGCTATGACACTGGAGACGGCTGGGGTAGAGCTTACAAAATATCAGCAGTATCTTCTTGACTTAAGAGAAAAGGTGCCGGCTTTCAGCGGAACAGCCTACTATGGACATGACGGCAGATTTCACGAGTACGGATCCGGAGGCCGGGAGGAGGAGAATCTGCCGCTTGATGACTGTATCAATTACAACAAGATTTTTGGAGAAGAGAGCCGGCTGGACGAGTTCTTTTTTCCTGAAAAACGATGAATAAGGCACAGGTTTTGTATTTTTTCCTATACAATCGCTAGGATTTGCCAAAAAGCAGGAATTGTTCCTGAAATAGTACATGAAACGCATTGACACAGATTTCACGAATCAGCTATAATAGCCCCATGAAACAGAAACAGTTGTTTCGAAACAGTATAGGGTTTATATTTGAAGGAGGATTATCAACATGAGAAAAGAATGGGAATCTTTTCGCGGAGGCATCTGGGAAAAAGAAATCAATGTAAGAGATTTCATCCAGAAAAACTACACACCGTATTTAGGTGATGACAGCTTTCTTGCAGGACCGACAGAGGATACAAAGGCACTGTGGGAGCAGGTTATGGATCTGTCCGCGCAGGAGCGCGAAAAAGGCGGAGTCCTTGATATGGACACGAAAATTATTTCTACCATTACGTCCCATGGACCGGGATATCTTGACAAAAGCAAGGAAAAGATCGTAGGCTTCCAGACAGACAAGCCGTTCAAGCGTTCCCTGCAGCCATATGGCGGTATCCGCATGGCAATCAAGGCATGCGAAGAAAATGGATACCATGTGGACCCGGCAATCGTTGAATTCTTCACTAAACATAGAAAGACACACAATGACGGAGTATTTGATGCTTATACACCGGAGATGAGAGCGTGCCGTTCCAGCCACATCATCACAGGACTTCCGGATGCATACGGACGCGGACGTATCATCGGCGACTACAGAAGAGTTGCTCTTTACGGTGTGGACAGACTGATCGAGGACAAGCAGCATCAGAAAGATACGACAAGAACAATCATGTACTCTGATGTTACAAGAGAAAGAGAAGAGCTCTCCGAACAGATTAAAGCATTAAAAGAGTTAAAAGAACTGGGACAGATCTACGGATTTGACATTTCCAGACCGGCTGAAAATGTACAGGAAGCGATTCAGTGGCTGTATTTCGGATACCTTGCTGCAATCAAGGAGCAGAACGGTGCGGCAATGTCCCTTGGACGTACTTCCACATTCCTCGATATCTATGCTGAGCGTGACCTTGCAAACGGCACATTCACAGAGGAGCAGATTCAGGAATTCATCGACCACTTCATTATGAAGCTGCGTCTTGTAAAATTTGCGAGAACACCGGAATACAATGCACTGTTCTCCGGAGACCCGACATGGGTAACAGAGTCGATCGGAGGTATGGGAATCGACGGACGTCCGATGGTTACAAAGATGTCCTACCGTTACCTTCATACATTGCAGAACCTTGGAACAGCACCGGAACCGAACCTGACCGTACTGTGGTCCACAAGACTTCCGGAAAACTTCAAGCGTTTCTGTGCGAAGACATCCATCGAGTCTTCTTCCATCCAGTATGAGAACGATGACCTGATGAGAGTGACACATGGTGATGACTACGCAATCGCATGCTGCGTATCCTCTATGCGCGTAGGTAAGGAAATGCAGTTCTTCGGAGCCCGCGCAAACCTTGCAAAATGTCTGCTTTACGCAATCAACGGTGGTGTGGACGAAATTTCCAAGAAACAGGTGGGACCGAAGTACCGTCCGATCACATCCGAATATCTGGATTACGATGAAGTAAAGAGCAAATTCAGTGACATGATGAAATGGCTTGCACAGGTATATGTCAATGCACTGAACATCATCCACTACATGCATGACAAATACTGCTACGAAAGAATTCAGATGGCTCTTCATGACAAGAAGGTAACACGCTGGTTCGCGACAGGTATTGCAGGACTTTCTGTTGTAGCTGACTCCCTGTCAGCGATTAAATACGCGAAAGTAAAAACAGTCCGTGACGAGAATGGTATTGTAGTAGATTACGAAATTGAAGGAGATTTCCCGAAATACGGAAATGATGATGACCGTGCAGATGAGATCGCATACGATATCGTGCATGAGTTTATGTCCTATGTAAAAGGAAATCACACATACCGTGGAGGTATCCCGACAACATCCATCCTTACGATCACATCCAACGTTGTATACGGAAAGAATACAGGATCTACACCGGATGGAAGAAAGGGCGGCGAGCCGTTCGCTCCGGGAGCAAACCCGATGCACCACAGAGACAGCCATGGTGCGGTAGCTTCCTTAAGCTCTGTAGCAAAACTGCCGTTTAAAGATGCTCAGGATGGTATTTCCAATACCTTCTCCATCATCCCGGGAGCACTCGGAAAAGATGACGCCATTCTTTTTGACGACATTGCTTTCGAGCTGGAGCCGGACTGCGCATGCTGCGAGCCAAATGCAACATTAGACGACGAAGAATAATAATATAAAATAAGGAGGACAATCATATGAAAATCAGTGAAGCTCAGATTGACAATCTTGTAGGTTTATTAGATGGATACGCTGAAAAAGGCGGACATCATCTGAATGTAAATGTATTCACAAAAGATACACTTCTGGATGCACAGGCTCATCCGGAAAAATATCCGCAGCTTACTGTACGTGTGTCCGGATACGCAGTAAACTTCAATAAGCTGACAAAAGAGCAGCAGGATGAGGTTATCTCCAGAACATTCCATGACGAAATGTAATCAGGGCTATATTCATTCGACAGAGAGTTTCGGGACCGTGGACGGTCCCGGAATTCGTTTTGTCATCTTTTTCCAGGGGTGTCCGATGCGATGCAAGTACTGTCATAATCCGGACACCTGGCAGCCGAACCAGGGAAATCTCATGACAGTGGAGGAACTTCTGGAAACATATCGTCATAATGAGAAGTTCTACAGAAAGGGCGGGATTACCGCGACGGGCGGTGAGCCGCTTTTACAGCTTGAGTTTCTGACAGAGCTTTTCAGGCAGGCGAAAGAGACCGGGATCCATACATGCCTGGATACATCCGGTATTGTATACAGAGAATCAAGAAAAGAAGAGTTTGAGAAGCTGTTTGCGGTTACGGATCTGGTTCTGCTGGATATTAAACACAGCCTTCCGGAAGGCCACAGGGAACTGACAGGACAGGATCAGGCTCCGGTGCTGGAGTTTGCCAGAGCACTGGAGACGGCGGGGGTACCGATGATTATACGCCACGTTGTAGTTCCTGGTATTACCGACGGGAAAGAAGAGCTGGAGACACTGGGACATCTGATCTCCGGTTTCCGAAATCTGAAAGGGCTGGAAGTGCTTCCATATCATACGATGGGGACGAAAAAGTACGAACAGCTCGGAATGAAATATCCGCTGGAAGGCGTGGAAGCCATGGATAAGACAAAAGCCCATGAAGCGAGAGAATTCCTGCTGAAAATCATAATGGAAGACAGAAAGAAAAGGACTGCAAAATAAGCCCTTTATATCAGAAAACGCCAGCTCCGGCAAGACCGGAACTGGCATTTTTTAATTAGGACCTATTTGAAATTCTGCATAGACATATTCGGTTGAAGAAGAAGCATTTTCCGTATCGATAGAATATGGTTTTTTAATTCTGTAGGATCCGCTTTCTGAGACATCATCTAGCGTACAGATAAATCTTTTTTCTTCACCTGCCGCGATAGTGTAGGCAATATCCTCATATACGATCGAAACCGGAACTTCCGTCCATTTATCATTAAGAAAGGTTTCGATCTCATAGGCTTCTCCGGTTGCGATGTCCTGTTCACTATTATTTATCATATTCACTTCTATTTGTGAACTTGAAGAAGGAATTACGTTTTCGTCCGAACAAAGTTCTAATAATACTGCCGGATTCGTTTCGCCATTATCGATGTGGGCTTTATTCGACGCACACCCATTGCATCCCAGCAAAATTACAGCCAATAAAATGAAAATCTTCATATATCCTCCTATATAAGCTCCTCGTTCTGTTCTGTCTCTGCTATCAGCGAAGAAATGATCTCTACCGCTTCCTCTTCTGTGTAGAAAAGGTCTTTATCCAGATGTTCACAGAAATCGCAGAATCCGTGGAGCAGTCCCGGTTCTGTGATGTCCAGGCAGATCAGCCGTTCCGGATTGGAAGACGGGAACATCAGGTAACCGTTCCGGTGGTTGACATACATGAACAGTTCGTTATCAAGGTCGCCGATGCTGCATTTAAGCATCCGGATTCCTCCGGTCGGACAGATCTGGAGGAATTGTCTGATCAGAGTAATACGGTCGGCAGGCTCAAACGGACGGTATACTTCCGGCGGATATTCCGGGATACGCCCTGTATCCAGAAAACGCCGAAGCCCTTCTTCTGAGAAAATGAACAGCATCCGGTGGAATGTAAAGCGTTCTCTGAGATCATGTACATAATCCTTCAGCATGGAAATCAGATAATCGCGGTTTGGAAGCTCCGGATAAATATATTTCTCAAAAAAGCAATCCGGAATGCAGTAGGTCAGACACGGAAGCATCTGAAAACAGTAGTTCTGATCACTATCTGCCCTGAGATTGTGAAAATAAGTAAGCTGGGTCGGCAGATCATTCATGGTAACACCAAAAGAAGATGTGTGCTCCAGATACTGGTCATAAATCTGATGAAAGAACCGCAGGCTCTCCTCTGTCTGAAACAGAATTCCGGAACGCATATCTCTGGAAAGAAGGAATGCGTGTCTGGATGTAAGCACAAGATAAGGGAAGAGAAGAAGCTCATTTGATGAATGAACCAGTTCCCCGTAGTAATAATAAACATTGTATTTACATGCACAGCAGTAGACCGGGAGAATCTTCTTCAGGCAGGTCAGATTATAGTTTTTCTTGTTAATTGTCAGCTGATCGCTGGAATTAAAACAGATAATATGGCTGATTGACAGGTTTTTGTTTTCATATCCCAGAGTCGGAAGAAGATTCATCAGAAAATCCGAGTCCGGCTGGATCAGAAGACGGATCTGGGGATCGTTTGTCCGGGATTCCAGAAAAAGAATATAAAACAGCTGATGGTTAATTTCATTCTGCCCGGTTATGGTAGATACACCCGGAGTATCCGGGAAACAGGATAAAGGCGCAGGGGTCGGGGTGGAATAAATTTCAGAGTATTTTTTAAAATTTTCAAATAATTCAAGAATGCTTTTCCTGCGGTAGTAGTTTTCCAGCCCGTCAACGGAAATTTTGTAGGATTCGATAAAATCATTCCGTTCGGAAGGGGTGAGCCGCAGATACTCGGCCATCAGAAGAACGGTGTCCATGTTTGCCACATGCCGTGTCCCCTTGATAATTTTATACATAAAGGAGCGCTCAATTCCGCAGAACTGCGCCATTTCATTTGATTTTATGGCTTTTGCAGCGATATGCTTCCCTAATAAATCCGAAAATATTGACATAGATTTTTCTCCTGATTTTAAAATAATGTTCTGTTATGGAACGTGTGTTAGAATTATTATAAAGAAAAGAGGATAAAAAAACCAGATGTAAATGGAAAAAAGATTGTCCAATTTTTTGTCCACTTGGAAAATCTATAGAAAGAACAGAATAAACATGCTACAATAAATTTGTCTAAAGGGAGAGAGGGAGTTAGTGATTAATAATAGTGTATACCGCAGAAATGTGGTATGATGAAAACGAATCTGGCAACAAGATTCGTTTTTTGTTGTCTGTAAATATGGAGGTAGCGATGGAAATAATTATCAGAAATGCAAAAAGAGAGGAAGCGGAAATTCTCGCTCAGATAGAAAGGGAATGTTTCCCGGAGGCGGAAGCGGCGACGGAGAAAGATATTGCGGAACGGATGGACGCGTTCCTGGACTGCTTTTTCGTGGCAGAGGCAGACGGAAAGGTAGTTGGATTTATTAATGGAGCTGTGGCAAAAGAGCCGCATCTGCCGGATGAAATGTACCATGACACCGGTCTTCATGATCCGGATGGAGACTATCAGACGGTGTTTGGCCTTGATGTGCTGCCGGAGTACCGGAGACAGGGAATTGCAGGCCGTCTTCTTGAGAGGATGATTGAACATGCGCGAGAGTGCGGCAGAAAAGGTGTCGTGCTGACATGTAAAGATCATCTGGTACATTATTATGCGGGATTTGGATTTGAAGATCACGGAGTGGCAGATTCCAGCCACGGCGGAGCCAAATGGAATGATATGCAGCTGAAATTCTGATGATGGATCAGAAGCAGAAGCGATGGAAATTTCCGGACATTTAAAGAATCCGGGAAGTGTGCTATAATCAAGGTGCCTGATAAATGCAGGATTTTTGATGAAAGGGAATGGATATGGTTTACACATGGGCGGCTGACACCGCTTTGCTGATGGATGAAAAACAGTATGAGGCTTATTACCGGCAGATTCCGAAATGGAGACAGGAAAAGGCGGACCGGATCCGGATGAGGGAAGACCGGGCGCTAAGTGTCGGTGTCTGGGCATTGTATCAGAAAGCACTTCGGGAAAGCGGGCTTTCAGAAAAAATGGTCTTTAATCTGTCTCATTCCGGACATTACGTGTTGTGTTCGATTGCGGATACGGAAACGGCGAGGACCGGATGCGATCTGGAAAAGACAGGGATTCCAAGACTGAAAGTGGCCAGGAGGTTTTTCTGCCGCTCTGAATGGGATTATATTCAGAAAAAGGCGTCTGAAGATGAGAGGAAGGAAGCGTTTTATCGTTACTGGGTTTTGAAAGAAAGCTTTATGAAGGCGACGAGACTTGGAATGAAGCTTCCTCTGGATGCATTTGCAATCCGCCTGAGTGAAGGGGAAGATCCGGTGTTGACAAAAAAGCCGGATACGATAGAAGGACGGTTTTATTTCCGGGAATATCCGGAACCGGAGAGAGGATTTTTTGCTGCTGTGTGTTCGGAAGATCCGGACATGGCAGAAAATCTGAGGTGGATGACACTGTGACAGAAAGACAGAAAGGACTGCAGAATGAAAGATCAGACAAAAGAGAAGATAAGAAAACTGGAACTTCTGATACGTTACCGGATCAGGAAGATGCACCATCCGGGAAAAGTATTTTTTGTTTCCTGCGCAACGGTTCTTGTGGCCGGATTTTTGGGCGGGGTGGCGCTCGGACGCTATGTAGAAAGCCGGCAGGCTGCGGAGACAGTACAGAAAAAAGATAACCAATATGAATCCCTTGAGAAGGAATATAATTCTGTAAAGGAGCAGGCCGAGGCTCAGAATGAAGAGACAAGGCCGTGGTACCTGATGCTTGTAAATCAGTCTCATCCGATGGAAGACGGATACGTTCCTGAACTTGCCAATATTGATGATTCCCACCAGGTTGACGCAAGAGTACTGGAGCCTTTGCAGAACATGTTGAAGGCCGCCAGTGATGAAGGGTACAGCCTTTATGTCTGCTCGGCGTACCGCTCTGTAGACAGGCAGAAAGAGCTGTTTAACGAATCAATGATTGATTATGTGAATCAGGGAATGACCTACTACGAGGCAGCTATTGAGACGGCGAAGTCGATTGCGTGGCCGGGAGAGAGTGAACATGCGACAGGTCTTGCAATGGATATTGTATCTTCGGATTATGCAGGACTGGACGAAAAGCAGGGAGAGACCGATGACCAGAAGTGGCTGATGGAGCACTGCTACGAATACGGGTTTATCCTGAGATATCCGAAAGACAAGTCGGAAGACACCGGGATCATTTATGAGCCGTGGCATTACCGCTATGTCGGAGTGGAGGCGGCACTGGCGATCCGGGATCAGGGCGTGACGCTGGAAGAATATCTGAATGAAGAATATTAAAAGATGACAGTTCTCTTGGACAGGAGGAATGCCGGATGGAATGGAGCAGACTGTTGTCCCCGAAGCGGCAGCGGACAGGGAGAAAACATAAGGAGAAAAACAGAACAGATTTAAGAAGCAGTTTTGAGAAGGATTATCACAGAATTATCGGGAGCGCCTCATTTCGGCGGCTCCAGGATAAAACACAGGTATTCCCGCTTGACCGGAGTGACTTTGTGAGAACAAGACTGACCCATTCTCTGGAAGTCTCATCTTTTGGGAAATCACTTGGACAGAATATCGGGGAGTATATCCTCGCTTACGGGAAAGATCCGGAATTTACTCCTCAGATGAAAGAGGACATCTGTAATATACTTTTATGTGCCGGACTGATCCACGATATCGGGAATCCGCCGTTCGGCCATTTTGGGGAAACGACAATCCGGGAATGGTTTGAGGAGCATCTCTCAGGGATTACATACGGCGGGAAGCCTCTGACGCAAGTTCTGACTCCAAGAATGCTGGCTGATTTTTACTACTTCGAAGGAAATGCCCAGGCGTTCCGTCTCGTGACGAAGCTCCATTATCTTGTGGATGAAACCGGAATGAATCTGACCTTTGCGCTGTTAAACACGATTGTCAAGTATCCGGTTGATTCTCTGCATGTGGATCCGTACAGTGAGAAAATCCAGCAGAAAAAGCTGGGATATTATCTGGCGGATGAAGAACTGTTTTTTAAGATCAGCAGTGAGACAGGAACCGGAAACAACCGGCACCCTCTGACTTTTATTCTGGAGGCAGCCGATGATATTGCGTACAAAACAGCGGATATCGAAGACGCTTATGTGAAAGGTTTTCTGCCGTTTTCAGCTCTTTCCAGAGAACTGGAAAAGATAGATACCGGCGAGACATTTCAGGCTTATGGACACCTGATGGATCTTTACCGCGGTGCTGTCGAAAGGCAGGAAGAAGAGCCGGAAGCCTATGCGGTCAAAAACTGGATTGTGCGGGTGCAGTCGTTCCTGATCGCCTGCGCGACAGAAGGATTCACAGAGAATTACGAGGCGATCATGTGCGGAGAGTATCAGAAGGATCTGTTTGCAGGGACAAAGGCGGAAGAGCTGATGGATGTACTCGGGCATGTTGCAGAAAAATATGTGTTTATGACCGATGAAATCTATAAAATGGAAGTGGCTGAATCGAGAATTCTTTCCTTCCTGATGGAAAAATTTGTGATGGCAGCTGTCCGGTACAGTGATCCAAAGCAGAAGATGGATTCGATTGACAGGCGGATGCTTGCTTTCATTTCGGATAATTATAAGAAAGCATATCAGCATCAGTCTCAGGGAAAAGGAGATATTGAGAAGCTGTATCTTCGGATTCTGCTTGTAACGGACTACATCTGCGGAATGACGGACAGCTACGCAAAAAGGCTGTATCAGGAGTTGACAGCGAAGATATAAAAAGAAAACACGACATAAACTGACAGGGAGGGATTGCATACGGTCTCTCCTTTTTTGAGTTCGTTTCTGGTTTCCGGTTCTTTTTCTGAAAGGACGGGCATAGTATGGAAAGGAAAAGGAAACAGGCGGGAAGCAGATTTATGAAGCGTTTTATCTGTTATCTTTATGAGTATCAGGAAGGAAGACGGATCAGAAATATCGGATTTTGTAAAGTGGAATCATCGGAGGATGGATGCACGGTCAGTATTCACGGGAAAGGCTGGGGGATGAACAGTCCGAAAAAGCTGTCACTGTATCTGTTCTGGAGAGAGAATGGAAAGTGCCTTGGGGTGTATCAGGGAGAACTTGGGAATGTCAGTCCGGCACTGAATTACAGGCTTTCCTATACGGAAGAAGATGTAGGAAGCAAAGCACGGTATGACCGCGTGGAGGGAATCATTTTATGCGGAGAGAACGGGCCGCGGTATGCTGCGGTCTGGACCGATGAGGCGGTGGATATCAGCCGGATGGAGCCGGCCGGAAAAGAAGAGATGACAGAAGAAAAGGAAGAACAGCCGGAAGAACCGAACGAGGAAGAGCCGGTGCCGGAGGAAAATGAGATGCCGGATGAGCAGGAAGAACCGGCAGGTGTTTCCTATGATGTGAGGGAGATTTTGCCTGAGGAGAGCCGGGAACTGGAAGAAAAGGAGCCGGAACCGTTCTATTTTGACGAGGAAGAGGAGGATTCGAAGCCTGAGATTGCGGAACAGGAGTGTCAGACAACGTGCCGGTTTCGCTGCACCAAAATCCAGAGACAGGATCTCTCAAGACTCATCCGAAGAGAGTGGCAGCTGGCAAACAACAGCTTTCTCCTGCACGGTTATTATAATTATCATCATCTTGCTTTTTTGCAGGAGGGAGAGAACCTCTACCTCGGAGTACCGGGAGTCTACAGCGAAAAAGAACGAAGAGCTGCACAGGCCTTCGGATTTCCTGGATTTGTAAATTATGAGGAGGAGATGCTGGATCTGCCGGAGGGAGAAAAAGAGGACCGGGCAGATTTCGGGTATTGGTGTCGACAGGTTCATCAAATTAGAGTATAATGAATAAGAAATTGCCGTGTTTCAGAGGACTTTCGATAAAAACGGCACAGAAGAATTTCAGTAAAAGACACAGGAGTATCGAAGATGGGACGCAGACGTTCAAAAGAAGAGAAAGAACAGGAAGAGAAACTTCAAAAAGAGCTTCAGGAAAAGCAGGATATCAAATACATGAAAGAAGCGGTGAAGCAGGCGAAGAAGGCTTATGCCCTGGGTGAGGTCCCGATCGGATGTGTCATCGTATATGAAGATAAGATTATCGGACGGGGATACAACCGCCGGACGATTGATAAAAATACACTGGCCCACGCGGAGCTTCAGGCGATCCGCAAGGCGAGCCGGAAGATGAATGACTGGAGACTTGAGGACTGTACGCTGTATGTCACCCTGGAACCGTGCCAGATGTGTTCCGGGGCGATTGTGCAGGCGCGGATCAGGCGGGTAGTCGTCGGATGCATGAATCCAAAGGCGGGCTGTGCAGGATCGATCATGAATCTTCTGCAGGTGCCGCAGTTTAATCATCAGGTGGAACTTACGACGGGGATCATGGGCGAAGAGTGCAGCCGGATGATGAAGACATTTTTTAAAGAATTAAGGCAAAAAAAATAGAGCAGTCATCTGCTCTTTTTTGTGCGCTGTGCGTCGAACGCATCTCCCAAGCGTTACTCTGGCAGTTAACTCAACCCAGGCACCCTCGCGGCACACGGGAGGTTCCGCTTAGTGCTGCTTCGTTCCCGACCTGACACGGTTCACGGAGTCCAGTTGCGCGAGACCCGAAGTATCAACGCCACTTTCCAGAGGCAGCCTCACAAGAATACGCCCTCGGCACAGCATCACCCCTACTATAGCGGATTGTAGGTACAGGGTACCGCTAACACCCCGGCTGCACGTTTCATAAGTTTACAGTGTTTTTGGGGAAATGTCAATAAAATCGGCAAAATAAAAAGGAGAAAATTACGTATGAAAACCATTCTCGCGGCAGTGAATGCCAAATATATCCATTCCAATCTGGCTGTCTATTCTCTAAGGGCTTATGCAAAAGACTATCTGAGTGAGACGAAGATTGCGGAATATACGATCAACCAGCAGATTGATGAGATCCTGATGGATCTGTACCGGGAGCAGCCGGAACTTCTGTGCTTTTCCTGCTATATCTGGAATCTGGATTATGTGGAGGAGCTGGTGCGGGAGATCAAAAAGATCCTGCCGGAGACGATCATCTGGCTTGGCGGTCCGGAAGTCTCCTACGATGCGAAAGAGGTGCTTCTCAGACTGCCGGAGGTTACCGGAGTGATGAAAGGGGAGGGCGAGGAGACGTTTGCCGCGCTTCTGGACTTTTATCACGGGAAAACAGAAAGGCTGGATGAGACTGCCGGAATCACGTTCCGGAAAGAGGACGGTGAGATCCGGGAGAATACATGGCGGGAAGTCATGGATTTAAGTCTTGTGCCGTTTGTATATGAGGACCTGAGCCTGTTTGAGCACAAAATTATTTATTATGAGACAAGCAGGGGATGTCCGTTCCGGTGCAGCTACTGTCTGTCCTCGGTTGATAAATGTCTCAGATTCCGGGATCTGGATCTGGTAAAACGGGAGCTTCAGTATTTCCTGGATCAGAAAGTTCCGCAGGTAAAATTTGTGGATCGGACGTTTAACTGCCGCCACGGCCATGCGAAGGAAATCTGGAAGTATCTTCTGGAACATGATAATGGAATCACCAATTTTCATTTCGAGGTGTCGGCAGATCTTCTGAATGAGGAGGAACTGGAACTGATTTCCCGGATGCGTCCGGGGCTGATTCAGCTGGAGATCGGAGTGCAGTCGACCAATCCGGATACGATCCGGGAAATCAAAAGGACGATGAATTTTGAACGGCTTTCGGAAGTGGTAAAAAAGATCAAGGCAATGGGAAATACACACCAGCATCTGGATCTGATTGCGGGGCTGCCATATGAAGGGTATGAGAGTTTTGGACAGTCATTTGACGATGTCTACGGTCTGATGCCGGATCAGCTGCAGCTTGGATTTCTGAAAGTGCTGAAGGGTTCTTATATGCAGGAGCATGCGGAGGAATACGGACTGGTATATAAAGGAAAACCGCCGTACGAAGTGCTTGGGACAAGCTGGCTTTCCTACGGAGAGATTGCACAGCTTAAAAAGATCGAAGAGATGGTGGAGGTCTATTATAACAGCGGACAGTTTGCGAATACACTGCGCTTTCTGGTAAAGGAATTTGCATCGCCGTTTCGGATGTACGAGAAACTGAGCGGCTACTATGAGGAGAAAGGACTGTTTGGCCGGAGCCACACAAGAACCGCAAGATACGAGATTCTGCTTGACTTTATCGGGGAAAACGTAAAAGGAAAGACAAAATTTTACCGGGAACTTCTGATTTATGATCTGTATCTGCGGGAAAATATCAAGAGCCGTCCGGAATTTGCAGGGGAGTCTCTGGCGGACAAGGAGTT
Source organism: Sellimonas catena (assembly GCF_027924685.1). Lineage (NCBI taxonomy): Bacteria > Bacillati > Bacillota > Clostridia > Lachnospirales > Lachnospiraceae > Sellimonas > Sellimonas catena. Next base: position 33,926 of record NZ_BSBO01000005.1, on the reverse strand, counting down.
TTTGAAAGCATTTTACGACAGGGAAGAAAAGGAGCCGGTATATCTGAAATCCTATGAAAAGACGGATAGCCGGAAACTCCGGAAGATGACCCATATCGAAGTATTTGAGTTTCAGGTGGACCGGGATATGGAGCCGGGGAAAACCGTGCTGCTGTTTGACTATCAGAACCGGAATCCATTAAATTATGAAGCGGCGGTGTTCCGGATCGGAGAAAAAGAGGAGTAAGAAAAATGAAGAAACGGACAAAGGAGATTCTGGATATTCTGGATCAGCAGTTTGGAACAGAATATAAATGTTATCTGAATTATGAGACGCCGTGGCAGCTTCTGGCGGCCACCATGCTGAGCGCGCAGTGTACGGATGCGCGGGTCAATATCGTGACGAAAGATCTGTTTCAGAAGTACACATCGCCGGGAGACATTGCGGCAGCGGATTTAAAAGAACTGGAAGAAGATATCCGGCCTACCGGATTTTACCATAACAAGGCGAAAAACCTGATTGCGTGCATGAAGGACATTCACGAAAAGTATCACGATGAGGTGCCGTCCACGCTGGAGGAGCTGACGTCGCTTGCGGGAGTAGGGCGGAAAACCGCCAATGTGATCCGGGGCAATATTTACCACGATCCAAGTGTTGTGGTAGATACCCACGTGAAACGGATTTCAAGGAGACTTGGATTTACGACAAATGAGGATCCGGAGAAGATTGAGCAGGATCTGATGAAAGAACTGCCAAAAGACCACTGGATTCTCTACAACATCCAGATTATTCAGTTTGGAAGGACGATCTGTACGGCAAGAAGTCCAAAGTGCGGGGAATGTTCCTTGCAAAAATACTGTGAAGAGTATAAAATAAAAGGAAAAGTCTGACAGGAGAAAGGATGATGGGATGAATTTCCATGATAAAAAGACACGAAGACTTGTGGCGATTGTGATTATACTGGTGATTATAGCAATGGTAGCAACGTCTATTATACCTTATCTGATTTAGGAGAAATGGTGGGAGCGCCTATGGGAGAACGGAAGAAAGAAAATCCAAAACACACGCAGAGGAGAATGAGTGCAGCACAGAAAAGAAAGTTCATGGCCCTTGCCGGGCTGGCTTTTCTATGTGCTCTTTTTGTCATTGGCATTTTTTATTCTTCTGTCTACCGTTATGTACACAGAATGGATCGGGAGCAGATTGAGCAGAATGTATTTGTTCAGGGAGTAGATGTTTCCGGTATGACAGAAAAGGAGGCGCTTGAAAAGTTAGAGGACCGGTGGACGGTTATGAAACATACGCCGGTTACACTGAAAGCAGACGGAAAGACGGCACAGGTGACAGTCTCCGAGCTTGGAATCCGGCAGGGTGATTTGGTGAGTCTTGTAAAAGAGGCGTCCGAATACGGGAAGCACGGAAATCTGTATCAGCGATACAGGAAAATACGGCAGGCAAAGAAAGAGAAAGTAGAATACGAAGACGATTATCAGATCGATGAGGAAACAGCGGAAAAAGTGCTGGAAGAGAAAACAGCAGACTTCTTTGAAGAGGCAGTGAACGCAAAGATTACAAGGGTCGGAGGCGTATTTCAGATCACCGATGAAAAAGACGGAGAGAAAGCGGCAGTTCAGGATGTTCTGGATGAGATCGTTGACAGGCTGGGCGATCTTGAGAAAGGAAAAGATGTGGAAATTGAGGTGAAATCCGAAAAGGATGAGCCGAATATCAGCCGGGACGACCTGGAAGCGGTTCAGGACGAGCTTGGCAGTGCATCTGTAGAGATCCGGAATGATGAGACGCGCCAGGAGCTTCTGACGTTGACCGGAGATCTGAACGGACAGATTGTGATGCCGGAAAAGGAACTTTCCCTTCAGAAAGTGCTGGAAGAGCATTCCGGGGAGGAGATGTCTCAGGAAGCGCTGGATCTGATGGCTACCAGCCTCTATGATGCTGCCCTGTATGCAGAGACCGGGATTTCCGAACGACATGAATCAGAAACGATTCCGGAATATGTAGACGCGGGAATGGAAGCGGTTCTCTCGGAAGAGAAGGATCTGAAAATAGAAAATACAACAGAGTCGCCTCTTTATATTGAAGCCTATATCAATGGAGATGAAGAGCTTGTCTGCACCATTTACGGGGAAGAAACCCGTGAGAAAGAGAGAAGCATTTCTTTCAAAACCGAGACGGAAGAGAAAGAGGACTCTGAGGTGGCGACTGTCTATGAGGAGGACGCTGCGCTTGCAGCCGGAAAAACCGAAGTAAAGGAGAGCGGATCGCCGGAAAGCACAGTGACTCTTTTGAAGATTGTAAAAGAAGACGGTGAAAAATCCGATGAAGAGGAAGTCGGTGCATCCGAATACGATGCGGTCAGCAGGATTGTGAGCGTCGGCACAAAGACAGACGATGAAAAAACAAAAGAAGCACTGAAAGAGGCGGTTGCCACACAGGATCAGGAGACCATCGAAAAGGCGGTCGAACAGGCAAGGAACAGTAAAGGACAGGAAAGATGAGAAAAGGGATTTTGACACAGGCTGCATATCAGCGGTCTGTATATAGAAAATTAAAAGATGATCATCCGGCACTTTCGCCTTACAGCTGGAAACGCTGTACGAAAATACCGCTTGGTGCCAAAGAACTGGTGGTTTCGGAGATTCTCATGACCGGAAGGGAGAAGGATCTTTTGGTTTATGCCGCGGCCAGGGCGGTGACGGCTGTCGCCGCGGAGGGCGGGCATCCGTTTGGGGTAAGGGTGTCCGTCCTCGTGCCGGAGCAGACAGAGGAAGACTCCATAAAGGAAATGTCGGAGATTCTAAAAGAAACGGCAAAAGAGCAGGGATTTCAGATTCTGAATATATTTACCGAAGTATGTCCTGATGCAGATGTATTTACCGTGTCGGTTACCGGATTCGGAACATGTGAAAGTACGGACGAAGAACCGGAAAAGGCATACGACGGAAAGGATCTGGTTCTTGTCAATCCGGTTGCACTCGAAGGGAGCCTTCGGGTTCTGCACGAAAAAGAGGTGGAAATCCGGGAGCGGTTTGTGCCGGTATTTTTGCAGAAACTTCTGGATTCCAGAGGGACTCTGTTTGCAGAAAAAGCAGTCAGAAAAGCAGAAGAATATCATGCGGATTTTATCAAGCCGGTGACAGACGGCGGAGTATTTGGAGCTCTGTGGGAACTGGCGGAAGAGACGAAAACGGGATACGAGGTGGATCTGAAAACATTTCCGGTCCGCCAGGATATCATCGAGATCTGCGAGCTTTTCAGACTGAATCCATATCAGATGGCATCGGGAGGATGTCTGCTTATGATCCTTGAAGATGGACGTGGTTTTGTTGAGGCTTGTAAACGGGACCAGATAATGGCGTCCGTCATCGGAAAGATGAAAGCAGGAAAGGATAAAATCATTCTCAACGGGGAGGAGAGACGGTGTACGGACCGTCCGGCTGAGGATGAGTGGTTTCGGATCTGTAAAGGAGGAAAATAAGATGAATATGAGAACGGAAATATTGCGTTACCTGGAAAAGAACAGCCGTGTGGATTTAGGGGAGCTGGCAGTGCTTCTCGGAACAGACGAGGCAACGATCGCAAATGAGATCGCGGACATGGAGAAAGAAAAGATTATCTGCGGCTACCATACATTGATTGACTGGGACAAGACAGGGGAAGAGTCTGTGACAGCCCTGATTGAAGTCCGGGTGACACCGCAGAGAGATCTGGGATTTGACCGGATTGCGGAGCGGATCTACAATTTCCCGGAAGTTACAGCGGTCTATCTTATTTCAGGAGCATATGATTTTCTGATTATTCTGGAAGGGAAGACACTCAAGGAGGTATCCCGGTTTGTTTCAGAGAAACTTTCCCCGATCGAACCGGTGCTTTCCACGGCAACCCATTTCATTTTAAAGAAATATAAGGACCACGGAACGATTCTTGCGCCTCAGAAGAAGGCAGAAAGGATGCTGGTGATGCCGTAATGAGAAATCCATTATCCGATAAGATTGTAAATATACAGCCGTCCGGTATCCGGAAGTTTTTTGATATTGTAAATGAGATGAAAGACGCGATTTCCCTGGGAGTGGGTGAGCCGGATTTTGATACTCCGTGGAGAATCCGTGAAGAGGGAATCTACTCTCTGGAAAGAGGACGGACATTCTATACATCCAATGCGGGGCTGAAAGAATTAAAAGACGAAATTTCAAAATATCTGGAGCGGAAGATTCAGGTTTCCTACGATCCGGCATCCGAGATCGTTGTGACGGTCGGAGGAAGTGAAGGAATCGACATCGCCATGCGTGCCATGCTGAATCCGGGGGATGAGGTACTGATCCCGCAGCCAAGCTATGTCTCCTATCTGCCGTGCGCAGTGCTGGCGGACGGAGTGCCGGTGGTGATTCCGCTGCAGGAGAAGAATAAATTTAAGCTGACAAGAGAAGAACTGGAAGAAAAGATTACGGATAAGACGAAGATACTTGTGCTTCCATTTCCAAACAATCCGACAGGATCCATCATGACGAAGGAGGATCTTGAGCCGATTGCAGAAGCAGTTGTGGAGCACGATCTCTTTGTAATCTCCGATGAGATTTATTCGGAGCTGACTTATGGAACGGATCATGTTTCTATTGCATCATTTCCTGGAATGAGAGAGAGAACGATTGTGATCAATGGTTTCTCCAAAGGATTTGCCATGACCGGATGGCGGCTTGGATATGCGTGCGGACCGGCTCCGATTCTGGAACAGATGTTAAAGATCCATCAGTATGCCATCATGTGCGCACCGACCAACAGCCAGTATGCGGCTGTGGAGGGACTGAGAAACTGCGAGGATGAAGTCCAGGAGATGAGAAAGGCGTATAATCAGAGAAGACGATACCTTCTGCATGAGTTTCAGCGGATGGGGCTGCAATGCTTTGAGCCGGAGGGAGCGTTCTACATGTTCCCGGGCATTCAGGAGTTCGGAATGACCTCGGAAGAATTCGCGACACGCTTTCTGGAGGAAGAGAAGGTGGCTGTCGTGCCGGGGACGGCATTTGGAGACTGCGGGGAAGGCTTCCTGCGTATTTCCTATGCGTATTCGCTGGATGACCTGAAAGTTGCGATCGGGCGTCTGGAAAACTTTATTACAAAGCTTAGAAATCAAAAGAAAGCATGATGCTGTCATATCAGGACAGCGTGTGCGGGGGGAGGAATCACATGCTGAATATTGTGCTGCATGAGCCGGAAATTCCGGCAAACACCGGAAATATAGGGCGCACCTGTGTGGCGGCGGGCGCGAGGCTTCATCTGATTGAGCCTCTTGGTTTCCGCCTGACAGAGAAAAACTTAAAACGGGCCGGGATGGACTACTGGGATCAGCTGGATGTCCGGACTTATATTGATTTTCAGGATTTTCTGGAGCAGAATCCTGGAGCCAAAATCTATATGGCCACGACGAAGGCGCACCAGATTTACACGGATGTCCGCTATGAGCCGGACTGTTACATTATGTTCGGAAAAGAAAGCGCGGGAATTCCGGAGGAAATCCTTGTCGATTATGAGGATACCTGCATCCGGATTCCCATGATCGGGGATATCCGTTCCCTGAATCTTGGCAATTCGGCGGCGATTGTTCTGTACGAAGCGCTCCGCCAGAACGGATTTGCGGGAATGAACCTGGAAGGACATCTGCACAGGCTGGACTGGAAAGAATAAACAAAAGATATCTTATTTCCGCAAAGGCGGTTCTGTCTGATACAGACTGCTTTTGCGGAATTCTAATGACACATCATGTTACAGAGGGAAGATTCTCTTTCACAAAGAACTCCAAAACAGGATAAAATTTCTGAAAATGCATATTTATAGACTGAAGTACGAAAAAAACGGTACTCTTTGAGAAAAAAATAACAATTTTGAAATAGTTTTTTTCTATTATAGACAAAATATTTAGATACAGGATGTTTCAAAAGATTCATCAATAAGTAAAATATCAGCCGAAAAAGTTACGAATCGTTTCATTTGTGCAAATTGCATTATAATAAGAAGAGAAGGAACTTTTTCATTATCGGAATTGCACATTGAAAAAATTGCAGTTTAAAATATTTTATGCTAAGATAAATCTATATGGGGCAGAGATTTATAGACAAAGGTGGTGAGAAGGTGATACAGAAAACAATTCAGGCTGTACAGGAGGCGGAAGCGAAAGCAGCTGATACCTTGAAGCAGGCCGATGACAAAGCGTCTGAGGTGCTCGCCAAAGCAAATCAGAAAGCCGGTGAATTGAAAGAGGCTGTTGTCAATGAGGCACAGGAAAGAGCAGAGAAGAGGATGGAAACATTGAAAGTAAAATTGAAAGAAGAAGAAGGGGCTTTCGATGCGGATACTCAGAAAGAAGTGGATGCCTTAAGGGCAATAGCAGATCAAAGGGAAGCGCAGGCAGTGGAGATGATTCTCAGAGAGCTGTCATGACGCTTTGCAACAAGAAAGGAGGAGTTTCCATATGTCAGTATTGCAGATGCAGCGAATCAGTATCTGCGCGTTGAAAAAAGACCGGAAGGCAATACTGGAAGAACTTCAGGAACTGGGAGTACTGGAGATCGAGACTTCCAAAGTGACGGCGGACGGACTGGACAGACCGGATACAGCTGAAGAGAAACAGAGATCTGAGAAGCAGGCTCTGATGCTGGATCAGGCGCTAGATGTACTGCAGGAATATGCTCCGGAAAAAACTTCGATTTTTGCCTCCCTGGAGGGGAAGAAACTGGTGGCAAGAGACAGCTTTTTGGCTGCTGTCAAAGAGAGAGAAGCGATTCTTGAGTCTGCCGGGAAAATTCTTTCTTTAAAGAAAAAGGAGGCGGAAAACAAAGCCGAGATCGTGAAACTGCAGACACAGAAGGAAGCGCTCACACCGTGGCTGGCACTGGATATTCCGATGAACTGTGAGGGGACTAAAAAGACCAGAATTTTTATCGGCAGTATCGGAAGTGTTATGACGCAGGAGGAGATCCTGACCAGAATTGCACAGACGGCACCTGATCTGTCTACGGTAGATGTCGAGATTATTTCTGCAGACAAAGATCAGACCTGCCTGACGGCGGTATGTCTGAGAACCGAAGCCGACAGACTGGAAGAAGCACTCAGAGCTTCCGGCTTTTCCAGACCGGCACAGTCCTGGGAGAAGATTCCGGCACAGGAGCTGGAAGAAATCGAAAAGAAAATGGAGAAGGTCCGGAGTAATATTGCGGGGATCCAGGAAGAGATCAGATCGATGGCGGATCTCAGAGAGAACCTGAAGATGCTTTCGGATTATTGCAGGACAAGAGCACAGAGATATGAAGCTCTTGCAAAGATTCCGCAGACACAGAAGACATTTCTTGTCAGCGGATATGTGGCAGCCAAGAATGCGAAAAAGCTGGCTCAGAGACTGGAGCGTCAATTTACGCTCTCTGTAGAGATTGAGGAGCTTGCAGAGGATGAAGAGGCGCCTGTACAGCTGGAAAACGGAAAGGCGGCAGCTTCGGTGGAAGGTGTTCTCGAGGCATTTGGACTTCCGGGAAAGGGAGAAGTGGATCCGACCAGAATTATGTTTGTGTTTTATGTGTTTCTGTTTGGAATGATGCTTTCCGACGCTGCGTATGGGCTGATTGTGTTCGTAGCCTGTGCGGTTCTTTTAAAGAAGTTTCCAAGAATGTCCGAAAGTATGGCGAAATCACTCAGAATGTTTATGTACTGTGGAATTTCTACAATCGTATGGGGCGTTCTGTTTGGAGGATATTTTGGAAATATTGTAGATATTGTATCTGAAAAGTTTTTTGGAGTAACAGTGACGGTACCGGCGGTATGGTTCATGCCGCTGAATGATCCGATGAAACTGCTTGTATTCTCCATGTTGTTTGGGTTGATTCATCTGTTTACAGGTCTTGGAATCAAAGGATACATGTGTCTGAGGGACAAGCGCTACATGGACTTTTTCTGTGATGTGGTTTTGTGGTACTGCCTGCTTGTCGGACTGATTCTGATGTTGCTTCCAAGCAGTATTTTTGCATCCATTGCACAGGCGCATATTGTACTGCCGGAGCCGGTGAATCTGCTTGCAAAAGTACTTGCCATTGCCGGAGCGGCAGGAATCGTACTGATGTCCGGGCGCGGAAGAAAGAATCCTGCGCTTCGGCTGGCACTTGGAGCCTATGATCTGTACAACATTACAGGGTGGCTCAGTGATGTTTTATCCTATTCCCGTCTGCTGGCACTGGGACTTGCCACGGGAGTTATTGCTTCTGTTGTAAACCAGATGGCGGGCATGCTTGGAAACGGCATTATCGGAATTATCGGATTTATTTTAATTTTTATCGTAGGTCATACGTTAAATCTTGGGATTAATCTTCTGGGTGCGTATGTGCATACAAACAGGCTGCAGTTCGTAGAGTTCTTCGGGAAGTTTTATGACGGCGGCGGAAGAGCATTTGCACCGTTTCATTCAGACACAAAATATATGGATATTATGAAGGAGGAAGAATTGTAATGAGTATTTTTGAAAATTTAGGGCTTGTTTATGCGTTATTAGGTGCTGCGCTGGCAGTTATTTTAGCAGGTATGGGTTCTGCGTATGGAGTAGGTATTGCCGGACAGGCAGCGTCCGGAGTTGTGACGGAAGATCCGTCAAAGTTCGCAAAGGTTCTGATTATTCAGCTTCTGCCTGGTACACAGGGAATTTACGGTCTGCTTGTTGCGTTCATTACACTTTCCAAGATCGGTCTTCTCGGAGGAAGTCCGGCAGATCTTGATGTGAGAACAGGGCTGCTGATACTGATTGCCTGCCTGCCGGTTGCGCTCGTAGGACTTGTTTCCGCAAAACATCAGGGAAGAACTGCAGTGGCTGCAATCGGAATTGTGGCAAAGAAACCGGAGCAGTTCGGTAAAGCCATGCTGTTCCCGGCAATGGTTGAGACTTACGCGATCCTTTCACTTTTGATTTCCTTCCTTGCTGTTACAGCAATTCAGGTATAGTATCAGGACAAAATCTAAAAGTAAAGGAGAGCTTAAGAATGACTGGATTAGATAAAATGATCAGCCAGATTCTGGAAGAAGCGGATGCCGCAGCATCACAGAAAGAAGCGGACGCCGCATCACGTGCTGAAGCGATCCTTTCGGAAGCAGAAAAAGAGGCGGAGATCCTGAAGACGGAGATTGAAGAAAAATCTGAAAAAGAACTTGCAGGATATGAGAGCCGCCACCGCCTGGCCGATGAGCAGAAGAGGCGAACAGCCCTTCTTTTGGCGAAGCAGGAGATTATTTCCGATACAATCGAAAAGGCATATCAGAAATTCTGCTCGATGGAGACAGAAGCCTATTTTGAAGTGATTGCAAAAATGATTAGAAAATTTGCGCTTCCGAAGGAAGGAGAGATACTGTTTTCCGAAAAAGACCTTGGAAGGATGCCGGAAGGATTTCGGGCGGAAATCGCCCGGGCAGCAAAAGAAAAGGGCGGCAGTCTTACTGTTTCCGGTGAGACAAGACGGATGGAAGGCGGTTTTGTCCTTGTATATGGAGGAGTTGAGGAAAACTGCTCTTTCAGGGCGCTTTTTGATTCCAGAAAGGATGAGCTGCAGGATAAGGTTAATAGATTATTATTTTTTTAGACAGCGCAATTCCGCGAGAAGGAGGATTTAACCAATGGCAAAAAATCAATACACCTATGCGGTTGCGCGGATCAGGTCAATGGAAGTATCGCTGTTTTCCCAGGCGGATATTGAACAGCTCCTTGCGTGCAGGGATGAAAAACAATGTCTGCAGCTTCTTCAGGAGAAGGGGTGGGGAAATGCGGACACACCATCTGATGCTGAAGCGATATTGACATGTGAACGGGAAAAGACCTGGGCGGAAGTCGGCGGTATGATCGATAATATGTCCGTGTTTGACGTACTGTCTTACCCGGATCTTTTTCACAATCTGAAGGCTGCGATTAAAATGGTAGCTTCCGGAACAGAGATTCCGGGTATTTTCATCAGCGGGACGAGAATTCCTGCCAGAGAGATACTGGACAGTGTAAAAAACAAAGAATTCGAAAAGCTGCCCGATTACATGGCGGGGGCTGCCAGAGAAGCGTATGAGACACTTCTGCATACGCAGGATGGACAGCTTTGTGACATCATGATTGACAGGGCGGCTCTTGAGGCCGTCTATCAGGCAGGGAAAAACGCAGAGGATGACATTATCCGGGAATATGCCGAGTCCACTGTCGCGGTGGCGGATATTAAAATCGCGGTACGTTCACAGAAAACCGCAAAAAGTCTGGAATTTATGAAAAATGCGATGGCAGAGTGCGGAAGTCTGGATGTCGATGCGCTCTGCAGGGCAGCGCTTGGCGGAGTAGATACAATTGCAGAATATCTGGAAGGCACAGCATATAAAGGAGGAGCGCAGGCACTGAGAGAGTCGGCTTCCGCTTTTGAATGCTGGTGCGACAACCGGATTATCGAAACGATCCGCCCGCAGTTATACAACCCGTTTACAATCGGACCGGTTGTTGCGTATGTGCTTGCGCGGGAAAATGAAATAAAAACGGTGAGGATCATACTGACCGGAAAGCAAAATGAACTTCCGGAAGAATCCATCCGGGAAAGGGTAAGGGAGATGTATGTATAAGATAGCAGTATTAGGCGATTATGACAGCATTTACGGTTTTGCGGCCCTGGGTCTTGACATCTGTCCCGTAAACAGCCCGGAGGAGGCAAAGAAGACATTTGTACAGCTGGCGGAGGCAAAGACAGGTATCATCTATGTGACCGAAGCTCTGGCAGCTGTCTTGAAACACGAAATAGACAGATATAAGGACGCAATTGTGCCGACTGTGATCCAGATTCCTGGAATCAGCGGAAACACGGGCGCCGGAATCGAAGGGGTAAAGAAGTCTGTAGAGCAGGCCGTAGGCTCCGATATTCTGTTTGGTGGTAATTAGGAAAGCAGGTGATTGTCGAAATGAGTAAGGGAACGATAAAGAAAGTGGCAGGGCCGCTGGTTATCGCTGAAGGAATGCGTGACGCCAACATGTTTGACGTGGTTCGTGTAAGTGATCAGCGATTAATCGGAGAGATCATCGAAATCCACGGTGATCAGGCCTCTGTACAGGTTTATGAAGAAACGGCGGGACTGAAACCGGGCGAACCGGTAGAGTCCATGGATGTGCCGATGTCCGTAGAGCTTGGACCTGGACTGATCACAAGCATCTACGACGGTATCCAGCGTCCGCTTGATGATATTATGAAAGTGACAGGCGGAAACAGCCTGAAACGCGGAGTTGAAGTTCCATCCCTGAAACGGGACAAGAAATGGGAGTTCGTTCCGGTAGCTAAAGTAGGAGACGAAGTTGAGGGCGGAGACGTGCTCGGAACTGTTCAGGAGACCATTGTCGTACAGCAGAAGATCATGGTACCTCCGAATGTAAAAGGAACAGTAAAAGAGATCCGTTCCGGTTCTTTCACTGTCGAAGAAGTGGTTGCGGTACTTTCCACTCCGGAAGGAGACAAAGAGCTTACCATGATGCAGAAATGGCCGGTAAGACGTGGACGTCCGTATCAGAAGAAACTTGCTCCTGAGATGCCGCTGATCACAGGACAGCGTGTTATCGATACATTCTTCCCGATTGCAAAAGGCGGTGTGGCTGCGGTTCCGGGACCATTCGGAAGTGGAAAAACAGTTATTCAGCATCAGCTTGCAAAATGGGCGGAAGCAGATATTGTCGTATATATCGGATGTGGAGAGCGTGGAAACGAGATGACCGACGTTCTGAACGAATTCCCGGAACTGAAGGACCCGAAGACAGGCGAGTCCCTGATGGAGAGAACCGTTCTGATCGCCAACACATCGGATATGCCGGTTGCAGCGCGTGAGGCATCCATTTATACAGGAATTACGATCGCGGAATATTTCCGCGATATGGGATATTCCGTAGCTTTGATGGCAGACTCCACATCCCGGTGGGCAGAGGCGCTCCGTGAGATGTCCGGACGTCTGGAAGAAATGCCTGGTGAAGAAGGATATCCGGCTTACCTCGGAAGCCGTCTGGCGCAGTTCTATGAGCGTGCAGGACATGTGGTTTCTCTTGGAAAAGACGGACGAGAGGGGGCTCTTTCCGTAATCGGAGCCGTATCGCCTCCGGGTGGTGATATTTCCGAACCGGTATCCCAGGCAACCCTTCGTATCGTAAAGGTATTCTGGGGACTGGATTCCAACCTGGCTTACAAGAGACATTTCCCGGCGATCAACTGGCTGACCAGTTATTCGCTGTATCTGCAGGATATGGAAAAATGGTTCAACGAAGAAGTAGCTGCGGACTGGATGGATAACCGTCAGAAGATGATGGGACTCCTTCAGGATGAAGCAGAACTTGACGAAATCGTTAAGATGGTAGGTATGGATGCACTGTCACCGTCCGACCGTCTGAAGATGGAGGCCGCACGGTCCATCCGTGAGGACTTCCTGCACCAGAACTCCTTCCATGAGATTGACACGTATTCTTCTTTGAAGAAGCAGTATCTCATGATGAAACTTGTGCTTGCGTTCTACGAAGAGTCTTCCAGGGCTCTTTCCGAAGGAGCATCCATGAACAAGCTGATCGGCATGCCGGTACGCGAGCAGATCGGACGTTTTAAATATACTCACGAAGATGAGCTGGATGATGCTTATCAGAAAGTGACAGAAGAGCTTACAGCAGAAGTAGCGGACACATTCGGAAAGGAGGACTTCTAAATGCCAAAAGAATATAGAACAATTCAGGAAGTTGCCGGACCGCTTATGATGGTCCGCGGGGTAGAAGGCGTTGCATACGACGAGCTGGGCGAAATTGAACTTGTAAACGGTGAAACCCGCCGGTGCAAGGTTCTGGAAGTAGATGGAGATACCGTACTTGTACAGCTGTTTGAAAGTGCGACAGGAATCAACCTTTCCAACAGCAAGGTACGTTTCCTTGGAAGAAGCATGGAGCTTGGTGTATCAGAAGACATGCTCGGCCGTGTCTTTGACGGACTGGGACGTCCGATCGACGGCGGGCCGGAAATCCTTCCGGAAGAGAGACTGGATGTTAATGGTCTCCCGATGAACCCGGCGGCGAGAAGTTATCCGGAAGAGTTTATCCAGACAGGAGTTTCCGCAATTGACGGATTGAACACTCTTGTCCGTGGACAGAAACTTCCGATTTTCTCGGCATCCGGACTTCCGCACGCGCAGCTTGCCGCACAGATCGCAAGACAGGCAAAAGTGCGGGGCACCGATGAACCGTTCGCCGTTGTATTCGCGGCAATGGGTATCACATTCGAAGAATCCAACTTCTTTGTGGAAAGCTTCCGGGAGACAGGAGCTCTGGACCGTACGGTTCTGTTCGTCAACCTTGCAAATGACCCGGCTATCGAACGTATTTCCACGCCGAAGATGGCGCTGACAGCAGCAGAGTACCTTGCGTTTGAGAAAAACATGCACGTACTTGTTATTCTGACGGATATCACAAACTACGCGGACGCGCTCCGTGAAGTATCCGCAGCCCGTAAAGAAGTTCCGGGCCGCCGTGGCTATCCGGGATATATGTATACAGACCTTGCATCCATGTATGAAAGAGCAGGACGTCAGAAAGGAAAGAGCGGAAGTATCACGATGATTCCGATCCTGACCATGCCGGAAGATGACAAGACCCATCCAATCCCGGACCTTACCGGATATATTACAGAGGGCCAGATCATCCTGAGCCGTGATCTTTATCGTAAGGGCGTTCAGCCGCCGATCGATGTACTGCCGTCTCTGTCCCGTCTGAAAGACAAGGGAATCGGTGAAGGAAAAACCCGTGCGGATCATTCCAACACGATGAACCAGCTCTTTGCGGCGTATGCACGTGGAAAAGAAGCGAAAGAACTCATGGTCATCCTCGGTGAAGCAGCGCTGACGGAAATTGACCTGATCTACGCAAAGTTTGCAGATGCATTTGAGAAGGAATACGTTTCCCAGGGATACGGAACAGACCGTTCTATCGAGGAGACACTGGAAATCGGATGGAAGCTGCTCTCTATTTTACCGAGAAGCGAGCTGAAACGTATCGATGATAAATATCTGGATCAGTATTATGGCAAATAGAAATGGGGGTGAACTGGCTTGGCATCTACACAGGTAACACCAACCCGTATGGAGCTGACGAGGCTGAAGAAAAAGCTGGTAACTGCGACAAGAGGCCATAAGCTCTTGAAAGATAAACGTGATGAGCTGATGCGTCAGTTCCTTGATCTGGTCAGGGAAAATATGGCGCTTAGAGAAAAAGTGGAAGCCGGAATCAAGGCGGCAAACAAAAACTTTGTAATCGCAAGAGCCGGTATGTCCGGCGAGGTTCTGAAAACTGCTTTGATGATGCCGAAACAGTCGGTGGAACTTCAGGTGGGAGAGCGGAACGTCATGAGTGTGGACATCCCTGTTTTTGAAACAAAGACAAGGACCGCCGATGCAAATGATATCTACTCATACGGCTTTGCCTTTACGTCCAGCGATCTGGACGGAGCTGTAAAGTCACTTGCCGATATTCTTCCGGATATGTTAAAGCTGGCAGAAACCGAAAAGGCATGCCAGCTGATGGCATCGGAGATTGAGAAGACAAGACGGCGTGTCAATGCGCTGGAACATGTCATCATTCCGGAGACACAGGACAATATCCGTTATATCACGATGAAGCTGGATGAAAATGAGAGAAGTTCTCAGATCCGGCTGATGAAAGTAAAAGACATGATGCTGGAAGATGCGCATCATTATAAAGAGCGCCAGGCATAGACGGCGTGATAATGTATCAGGCAGATGAAGGAAACTGTTTCTTGACAACATTTCCGTATCTGCCTGTACTGTTTTGGGACAGATATTTGGATCTGCCTAAAAGGCCAGATAGAGAACAAGAAGGAAGAAAAGATTACAGATGGTAAAGATCATGATATATTTTCCTTTTTGCTCCGGATATCCGGATGAAATCTGCCGGTAGGAAATCAGACTGGCCATGGAGGCAATCAATGTGCCAAGGCCGCCAAGGTTCGTTCCGATGATCAGCTCGGAAATACGGGATGTGTAATTCGAGAGCAGCATGGCAGCCGGAACATTGCTGATGACCTGGCTTGCGAGAATGCTGACCGGCCGTTCGTGATTCTCGAGCACAGAACGGATAAAGATGCGCAGACTTTCAAAATGATCGATATTTCCCACAAAAATAAAAAAGAATACAAAAGTCAAAAGCAGCGCATAATCAATTTTTGCAAACAAGTTCCTCTTTCGAAAGAAAAGAGGGGCGGCAACAAGAATCAGAAGTGCCCGGTCTGGCAGAAAGCCGGCGACAGAACACAGGCAGAAAAGGAAAAGGATCCCGAAAAACAGAAGATCTTTTCTGCCGGGAAACGAGGACTTTCCGACCTGAATACTGATTGATCCGCGTTCTGTTCCAAAGAAGGAAAAGAGAGCCAGAAGCACGGCCGCAAGTGCGGTAAAAGGCAGCATCAGCCATAAAAATTCCGGAAGACTCATTCCGGAAAGGGAATACAGGTAGAGGTTCTGCGGATTTCCGATCGGGGTGAACATGCTTCCCAGATTTGCAGCGATTGTCATCAGGACAGTCAGATAACAGATCCTGGATTCCATCTGGCCCATTTTCAGGATCAGAATACCGAACGGGACGAACGTAATCAAGGATACATCGTTGGTAATGAACATGCTGCTCAGAAAGCATAAAAATACGAGGGTAAGCGCAAGCCCTCTCCTGGAAGAAGTCCTGTTTAAAAGCAGCCCTCCGATATAGAGGAAAAAGCCTGCTTCCCTTAAACCTTCCACAATCAGCATCAGGCAGAAAAGTAAAATCAAAGTATGAAAATCGATATAGCCAAGATATGCAGGCCCGGGAGGCGTGATCAGGCAGGACAGAAGAGCCAGACACAGAGATACCAGCAGAACAATATCATTTTTAAATAAACAGATGATTTTTCTTATCATTTCTCAACATTCCTTTCGTGCGTTTTTTGCACCATTGAGATTATAGCAGAAGTGAGTCGAAACGTCACCATTTTTGAAAGGAAACCGGACGGATTTGAAAAAATAAAAGAAAACAAGGAGGCAAGCTGCAAAATTCCAGTTTTTGCATATGGTAAAGTAGATTATATCAGACAGGAAGTGCGAAAAATATGGAACATAAACTACCTTATTATATGGCCTATCCGATGGATTTAAAGGAATACGGTGAGGAAAAAAGAGACCGTCGTGATGTGGAATACATGAAGAGCATGTATCCGATGTCCGCAAAGAAAATCCTGCCGTATGTGGAAGAAGAGTGTGACCGGATGGAATATGAGGGAAGTATGATCTATGACGAATACCCGGACCGTCTGCTTCTCTATCTGATGGCAGGCCGGATTTATGACAGAATGAAAGAAGGGGAGAAGAAGGAAATTGCCATGGAGATTGAAAAAGAGCAGGTGGAAACACAGGAGCTTAAACGGAAGAAAAAGGACAGGGAAGAGACTCTCATGGATCTGGTCCAGATTCTTCTGTATCAGGAAATTGTGCAAAGAAGATGTAGGCATCGCAGAAATTGCAGGCATTATTATTAAATTTTTCGTCAGGATACAGGGTTTACGCAAAGTTTAAACCATGATAAAATATGAATGGAAATACAAATCGATACCGTTTTTTCTAAAAATGAAGAATGCGGCACGAGAAGAGAGGAAGGCAGATGAAGAAAAATCTCATTTTCATAGGTATGCCGGCATCTGGAAAAAGTACGATCGGTGTTGTGACAGCAAAGCGTCTGGGATATCGGTTTATCGATACAGATCTTATGATACAGGAGCAGGAAGGGAAGCTGCTCAGGGAGATTATTGAAGAAAGAGGAACGGATGGATTTCTGGAGATCGAAAATCAGGTTAATGCGTCTGTGCAGGCAGAAAAAGCGGTGATCGCACCGGGTGGGAGTGTCGTGTACTGCGAAAACGCGATGGAGCATTACAAAGAGATAGGGACGATTGTGTATCTGCACGTTCCGTATACAGAGATCGAGGCACGGATCCAAAATGCAAGAAACCGCGGTGTTGTGCTGAAGGAAGGACAGACGCTGCGGGAACTGTACGATGAACGCTGCAGACTTTTTGAACAGTATGCAGATGTCCGTATCAATGAAGACGGTTTATCGATGGGAGAGACGGTTGAAAAAGTACTTGCTGTTCTCAGTGATATCAGGGGAGAAAACTGAGGATAAATAGTCCGGTCTGTCTGCATCTCCGGCAGTCGGCACAAAAAGGAACGAGAAATAAAAGTTTTACAAACAGAAAATTTGTGCTATACTAATCCGGTAAGAGTGTTCTTTGTTAAATTTATATGAACATTAGTTAAAATTTAGATAGATCAGGACGAAATTACGGATACGATTAAATAGTAGTCGAGGTGTGATATGGAGCAGTATATTATTAAGGGAGGGACTCCTCTTGTTGGCGAAGTTGTCATAGGGGGAGCCAAAAACGCGGCGCTTGCAATTCTTGCAGCTGCAATTATGACGGATGAGACAGTACACATTGATAATCTTCCGGATGTGAATGATATCAATGTTTTATTAGAAGCAATGGAAGGTATCGGTGCGCAGATCAAGAGAATTGACCGTCATACGGTACAGATCAGCGGTGGAGCGGTGCATGATTTTAATATTGATTATGACTATATCAAGAAGATTCGAGCTTCCTATTATCTTTTAGGAGCCCTTCTCGGTAAGTATAAGCACGCGGAGGTGGCACTTCCGGGCGGGTGCAATATCGGAAGCAGACCGATCGATCAGCATTTGAAGGGATTCCGTGCCCTTGGAGCGGAAGTGGAGATTGAGCACGGAAAGATTCTTGCCGATGCGGACAGACTTGTGGGAAGCCATATTTATTTTGACGTTGTCAGCGTAGGAGCTACGATCAATGTGATGATGGCAGCTTCGATGGCAGAGGGTATGACGATTCTTGAAAATGTGGCAAAAGAGCCGCATGTAGTAGATGTTGCCAACTTCCTGAACAGCATGGGAGCTAATATCAGAGGCGCAGGTACGGATGTGATCAAGATCAAAGGTGTAAGCAGACTTCACGGGGCGGAGTATTCTATTATTCCGGATCAGATTGAGGCAGGTACCTTTATGTTTGGAGCAGCCGTGACAAAGGGCGACGTGACAGTACTCAATGTGATTCCGAAGCATCTGGAAGCGACCATTGCAAAGCTTGTAGAGATCGGATGCGAAGTGGAAGAGTTTGATGACGCTGTGCGTGTAGTTTCAAAAGGGAAACTGCGTCATACACAGGTGAAGACCCTTCCTTATCCGGGATTCCCGACAGACATGCAGCCGCAGATGGGAGTTGCGCTGGCATTGTGCGAAGGAACAAGTACGATTACAGAAAGCATTTTTGAAAACCGGTTTAAATATCTGGATGAGCTTGCGCGCATGGGAGCGGTTTCCAAGATTGAGGGAAATTCAGCGACAATCGAGGGCGTGGAGCGGTTCTCCGGAGCCAGAGTGAGCGCGCCGGATCTGAGAGCCGGAGCTGCGCTGGTGCTTGCAGGACTGGCTGCGGACGGTATTACGATTGTGGATGATATTGTCTACATTCAGCGAGGATATGAACGGTTTGAAGAGAAATTAAGAGAGCTCGGCGCTGAAATTGAGAAGGTTTCAAGCGAAAAAGAGATCCAGAAATTTAAACTGAAAGTCAGCTGAAAACAGTACGTGAGGAGTGGGGTGCGGAGATACCGTATCCCTGCTTTTGTTAAAAAACTCTTGACAGGATTATATGATGGTGATATGATTCCGTACAGTGACAAGTAAATCAAGTTATATTTTCTCTTATTCAGAGTGGTGGAGATACATAGGATCTGAGAAGCCACGGCAACCCCGGTCACGGAAGGTGCCAGCCTGAGCGAGTAATCGAACAATAAGAGGATTGATATATGATGTATATATAACAGTCCGCTTATGGTGGGCTGCTTTTTTATTGCGCATTAATATGTTTTAGTGCAGCAGAAAAGCCCGCCAGAGAAAACAGACAGTATATGAGAGAAAAGGAAAGGCAGGAAAAGATGGAAAAATTATTATTTACTTCTGAATCAGTAACAGAAGGTCATCCGGACAAAGTCTGTGACGCGATTTCTGACGCGATTCTGGATGCTTTGATGGAGCAGGATCCGATGAGCCGTGTGGCATGTGAGACATGTACAACGACAGGTCTTGTAATGGTTATGGGTGAGATTACAACCAACGGATATGTAGATATCCAGAAGATCGTGCGCGACACGGTAAGAGAGATCGGATATACAAGAGGAAAATTCGGATTTGACGCGGACACATGCGGTGTTCTGGTAGCTATTGATGAGCAGTCATCCGATATTGCAATGGGCGTTGATAAAGCGCTGGAAGCAAAAGAAAACAAGATGTCCGATGAGGAGATCGAAGCGATCGGTGCCGGTGATCAGGGTATGATGTTCGGATATGCGTCCAATGAGACAGAAGAGTATATGCCGTATCCGATTTCCCTTGCGCACAAACTCACAAAGCAGCTTGCAAAGGTGAGAAAGGACGGAACACTCCCGTATCTTCGCCCGGATGGAAAAGCCCAGGTGACAGTAGAGTATAATGAAGAAGGAAAGCCGGGACGTCTGGAGGCAGTGGTACTGTCCACACAGCATGATCCTGCAGTCACACAGGAGCAGATCCATGAAGATATCAAAAAACATGTATTTGATCCGATTCTCGATGAAAAGATGATCGATGAGAATACGAAGTTCTTCATCAATCCGACAGGACGTTTCGTTATCGGCGGACCGCACGGTGACAGTGGATTGACAGGACGTAAGATCATCGTAGACAGCTATGGCGGAATGGCACGTCACGGCGGCGGCGCATTCTCGGGAAAGGACTGCACAAAGGTAGACCGTTCGGGAGCATATGCAGCACGTTATGTAGCAAAGAACATAGTGGCAGCAGGCCTTGCGGATAAATGTGAAGTACAGCTTTCCTACGCAATCGGAGTTGCTCAGCCAACTTCCGTGTGGGTAGATACCTTTGGGACAGGAAAACTTTCCGATGAAGCGCTGGTAAAAATGATCCGTGAAAACTTCGATTTAAGACCGGCAGGAATCATCAAAATGCTTGACCTCAGAAGACCGATCTACAAACAGACAGCAGCATACGGACACTTCGGACGTAACGATCTGGATCTTCCTTGGGAGAAGCTTGATAAGGTGGAAACACTGAAAAAGTATTTATAAAAACTTTAGAAAATTTTAGGGGCGCCTATAGTGGAGGCGCCCTTTTTCGTGATATACTGTACCTGTGATCAGAGCAGAGAAAGCAGAGAGGAAGAACTGTTTTGAAATTGAAGACAAAATTGATTATTTCATTCGTAATCATTACGATTCTGCCGGCGGTTTTGACCGGCTTTGCTGTATGGGGTGTGGCGAACTATCATATTAAAGCCATCGAACGTACCTATGGGATTTCAGGTGAGGAGTACCGGGACTTTAAGCAGTCGATCGGTACATTGAATCAAATTCCGGAAGTTCACGAATTTCTCAGCACCATGATCATTGGTGTGATCCTGATTCTTGCCCTTACGGCAATGCTGATGATTCTCTGGATTTACGGCAGCCTTCTGCGGCCGATTGAGAAGATGGAGATCGCGGTAAAGAGCATCACGGAAGGAGAGCTGGATTTTGAGCTTCATCCAGAAAAAGACGACGAGATCGGGCAGCTGTGCAAGGACATTGAGGAAATGCGAAAAAGGCTGAAGGAGAATGCGGAAGAAAAGCTGAAAAATGATAAAGACAACAAAGAATTGATCAGTAATATTTCCCATGACCTGAAGACACCGATTACAGCAATCAAAGGATATGTGGAAGGGATTATGGATGGAGTGGCAGATACGCCGGAGAAAATGGACCGTTATATCAAAACGATCTACAACAAGGCAAATGAGATGAACACACTGATTAACGAGCTGACGTTCTACACAAAGATTGATACAAACCGGATTCCATACAATTTCGCCCCCGTCCGGGTCAATGACTATTTTAATGACTGTGCGGAGAATCTGTCTTCCGAACTCACAAATCAGGGCGTGGAATTTGGATATTTTAATTATGTTGAAGACGATGTCAAGATTATTGCGGATGCCGAGCAGCTGATGCGTGTTGTCAATAATATTATCAGTAATTCCCTGAAATATATGGACAAACAGCAGCCGCGGATCAACCTGAGGGTCAAAGATGTGGGCGACTTTATCCAGGTGGAGCTGGAGGATAACGGAAAAGGAATCGACGCGAAGGATCTGCCATATATTTTTGACCGCTTTTACCGGACGGATGCTTCCAGAAATTCATCCAAAGGCGGGAGCGGAATCGGGCTTTCCATTGTAAAAAAAATTATTGAAGAACACGGCGGAAAAATCTGGGCCACAAGCAGACCGGGCACAGGGACGGTAATGTACTTTGTCATCCGAAAATATCAGGAGGTACCAATTTATGAGTAAGATTTTTATTATAGAAGATGAAGAAGCGATCGCGGATCTGGAGAAAGACTATCTGGAACTCAGTGGATTTGAGGTAGAGGTGGAAAATGACGGAAACGCAGGACTGAAAAAGGCACTGGAAGAAGACTTTGATCTTCTGATTCTGGATCTCATGCTTCCAGGAGTAGACGGATTTGAGATCTGCAGGAAAGTACGGGACGAAAAAGATGTGCCGATTATCATGGTATCCGCAAAGAAAGATGATATTGATAAAATCCGGGGACTAGGTCTTGGCGCAGATGACTATATGACAAAACCATTCAGTCCGAGCGAACTGGTAGCCAGAGTCAAGGCACATCTTGCAAGATATGAACGACTGATTGGAAGCCACGCGGAAGAAAATAAAATCATCGAAATCCGTGGACTGAAGATTGACACCACAGCAAGACGCGTGTGGGTTAACGGAGAAGAAAAAGCATTTACGACGAAAGAATTCGATCTCCTCGCATTCCTGGCGAGCCATCCAAACCATGTATACACCAAGGATGAACTCTTCAGCGAAATCTGGGACATGGAATCGATCGGAGACATTGCGACCGTTACAGTACATATCAAAAAAATCCGCGAAAAGATCGAGTACGACACATCCAAGCCACAGTATATTGAAACCATCTGGGGAGTTGGATACCGCTTTAAAGTATAGTGAATTGTTTTTAAATTTTTGGGGACGTGTTCCGATGCAACGGAACACGTCCCCAAAATTGTGTGCTTCCGGGAATTCGCAGAAAACGGGGTTGACAGGGTGTTTCGATTATAATACTCTTAAAGCTGATAATAAAATTTTTATACATTTCAGGTTAAATAATTAATATAGTAAGGGGATCATATGAGCGGAAAGAAAAGGAAACGCAGAAGGAGAAGAACGGGGAGACTGGCGCTTGGAATCGGATGTATGCTTTTGTCGGCAGGTGCGTTTGCTGCAGTGATCTATTTTAGCAATGCAGGGCGTGATGAGGCGGAGCAGGAGGGTGCTTCGCAGCAGACAAAAGAAGATTCGGCTACACGGGAAGAAGAGACAAAGACACAGGACAGTGAGATTGATCAGAAGCTGGAGGAACTGACGCTGCAGGAGAAGATTGCGCAGATGTTTATGATCACACCGGATGCTCTGACAGGTGTTCAGGGAACATGGAATCCGGGAGAGGTGACGGAAACAGCCTATAAGGAGCGGCCGGTGGGCGGTCTGATCATGATGGAAAATAATCTGGTCTCTCAGGATCAGATCAAGACGTGGAATGATACGATTACAGGATTTTCCAAAGAGGTGGTCGGAGTGGAGCCGTTCCTTTCCGTGGATGAAGAGGGCGGAACAGTAGCACGGATTGCGGGAAATGCGGCTCTTGGCATTGAGAATGTAGGAAATATGTCAGAGATTGGTGCATCCGGGGACAGTCAGAAGGCGTATGATGCGGGCGAGACGATCGGAACGTATCTGACAGAGCTTGGCTTTAATATGGATTTTGCTCCGATGGCGGATGTCTGGACAAACCAGGAAAATACGATTGCGCAGTACCGGGCATTCGGATCGGATCCTGAGACAGTGTCAGAGATGGTATCCGAGGCGATAAAGGGATTCCACAGCCAGGGGATTTATACAGTGGCCAAGCATTTCCCGGGACACGGAGGAACGAGCGGGGATTCCCATGAGGGGACGGTGTATTTAAACAGCACGAAGGAAGAGCTGGAATCGTGCGAGTTCCTTCCATTTCAGGCTGCGATTGATGCGGACACAGAGTTTGTAATGGTTGGGCATATTTCTCTTCCGAATATTCTGGAGGATGATACACCGGCTTCTCTGTCCGAAGAAGTAGTGACAGAGATGCTGAGGAATGATCTGGGATTTGACGGGATCGTGATTACGGACGCTATGAATATGGGAGCAATTACAAATGACTATACATCTGCTGAGGCAGCGGTACAGGCTGTTCAGGCGGGAGTTGACATGATTCTGATGCCGCAGAATTTTGAGGATGCATATCAGGGAATTTTGAGCGCAGTAAATTCCGGCACAATATCGGAAGACCGGATCGATGAATCCGTAAGACGGATTCTGGAAGTGAAAATGGGAGAATCAGGAGAGAGCGCGTCATGATTACAAGTACAGCAAATCAGAAAATCAAGCGGATACTGAAGCTGCAGAAAAAGGCAAAAGCAAGAAATGAGGAAGGAATCTTTATCGTAGAGGGGATCCGGATGATGAAGGAAGCGCCGGAAAGCCGGATCAAAGAGCTGTATATTTCAGAGACATTTCTGCAAAAATATCCGGATCTGCCGGAACATTTAAAAAAGAAAGCGGAGATGGTAAGTGATACAGTGTTTGCCCACATGTCGGATACAAAAACGCCGCAGGGAATTCTCGGGGTGATTCGGAGAATGTCCTGGACGATGGACGAGCTTCTTCACGGAGAAGACGGAAGGGCACCTTTTCTGATGGTGCTGGATCATCTGCAGGACCCGGGAAATCTGGGAACGATTTTTCGGACGGCGGAGGGTGCCGGGGTGACAGGAGTGATCCTTGGTTCGAACTGCGCGGATCTTTATCAGCCCAAAGTCATCCGGTCCACGATGGGATCGATTTACCGGATGAGAGCAGTTTGTGTAGATGATATGAAAGAGACTGTTCGCTTTCTAAAACAACATGGAATTCACACGTATGCGGCACATCTGGATGACAGCCGTTTCTATGATGAGGAAGATTATACAAAACCGACGGCATTTCTTATTGGAAATGAGGGAAATGGTCTTCCGGAAGAGATATGTGCTGAGGCGGAGCATAAAATCAAGATTCCGATGCATGGTCAGGTAGAGTCTTTAAATGCGGCCATGGCAGCGGGAATTCTGATGTATGAGGTCTGCAGGCAGAGAAGAAAATAGAACAGACAGTGAAGGAAGACAGACGATCGGCGGGTGAGAGTTTTCGGTTTGATTATGAGGAGGAGCAGGATTTTGGGTCCTGCTTCTTGACGTTGAGCGTATTGACAATGTAAATACAAAAATGTAAAATAGAATACGGGAGGTGCAGAACAATGGCGAAGACATTTTTACAGGTACGGACAGATGAGAGAGACAAAGAGCAGGCCAGTGTGATTCTGGAAGAGCTCGGAACGAATCTGTCTTCTGTAGTGAATATGCTGTTGAAACAGATCATCATGACAAAAAGTATTCCGTTTGAAGTAAAAATGCCGCAGGCTTACACAGAACAGGAAAAGGCAGAAGAAGTCAAAGTTTCCATGGAGATGGAAAGGCTGACATTGACAGAAGAAGACCTGGAGCTGTTGAACAAGTACCGGAAAGCGGCAGACAAAGACAAATTCAGGGAGGAGATCCTGGCAGAATACGCGGAGGCATAAATGAGTGATACGATTTACTGTTATCCGGATTCGGACGTACTGATCAACAAGATGGACATCCGGGATCAGGCGAAACTGGAAGAGGCTGAGAGACGGCTAACAATGTTTCGCATGAGCGATTTGCTGGATGTTCCCGTGAAAGGTGATTTTGATTTGGATCACCTAAAGAGCATTCACAGATACCTGTTCCAGGATCTCTATTCCTGGGCAGGGGAGATCCGTACGGTTGATATTTCCAAATCGGCCGTCTTTTGCAAAGCACGTTTTATTGAGGGGCAGGCCGATGAACTGTTCGGAAAATTGAAAGAGGAGCATTACCTTGCAGGGCTTCCGAAAGAGCGGATTGTCAGACGTCTTGCCTATTATTTTTCCGAAATTAATGCGCTGCACCCGTTTCGGGAAGGTAATGGAAGGACACAGAGAGAGTTTATCCGGGAGCTTGCGCTGAAAAGAGGTTATGTAATCCGGTTTGCGCGGGTTTCCAGAGATGAGATGATGGAGGCGAGCAAGGAGTCTTTCCTGTGCAGATATGAAAAAATGGAGGCACTGTTCTGGAAGGCAGTGCAGTAAATGATAAAGGTAAAAAGGACTGCCCGGCAGAGAGAAAGATATTTCTGCCGGGCGGTCTTTTTGCAGTTATAGTTTTTTCGACAGATATAGTATGAGATCATCGTCGTTACAGCAGTCTGTATAAGGTTCACAGATATGATCTCCATACCAGACGCCGCTTCCGTCCGGAATGTATCCGCGTTTGATGTACATTCTCTGGGCGCTTCCATAGCCGCTGTGAAGCCCGACACCAAGATAGACTGTATCGGCAAATCCGGCAGCAATCTGTTCTGCGGTATCCATCAGAAGAGAGCCGATCCCATGGTTCCGGTATTTTTTCAGGACACCAAAATCAACCAGTTCCGGCAGCCCTTTTCCTGCAAAGGCGCCCCGGTCAGAATCCGGGTAGATGCTGATATAACCGGCTGTCTGCCCCTGGTATTCGGCAGCCAGTGCCACGGCTTTTCCCTCTGCCTGATCCTGAAGACGCATGTCATATTTTTCGCGGGTCACATGGTCGCCCTGGAACTGTTCTTCCTCTGCAAGAATCTGCGCATCATCCGGGACCAGCGTCCGGATCCGGATGATACCGTCATCATAATAAATCATAATACTCCTCCCTGCGCATTTGATAATCTGATTTTATCATACTATTGTGAGTTTATCACCGAAAAATCTGAAAAATGTGTTATGATAATAATAAATAAAGAGGACAAACAAAAAGGAGGCGTATGATATGAAACTGAAAGATAAAGTTGCATTGATTACCGGAGGGAGCCGCGGAATCGGATTTGCTACGGCAAAACGGTTTCTGGAAGAAGGGGCAAAAGTAATTGTAGCCGCCAGCAGGCAGGAGACGGCGGATAAAGCAGTTGCCAGGTTAAAAGAGAGCATTCCGGGGGCTTCCGTGGAAGGAATCTGTCCGGATCTTTCCAGTCTGGAATCTGTGCGTGAAGCTGTAAAAGGCATACATGACACATATGGACGAATCGATATTCTTGTCAATAATGCGGGAGTTTCGGACAGCGTACCGTTTACAGAATATACGGAAGACTTGTTCGACAAGGTTATGAATCTGAACGTGAAGGGCGTGTTTAATGCATCCAGAGCAGTTGTGGATTATATGGTGGAGCAGGGCGAAGGAGTGATATTATCCACCTCATCGATGGTAAGTATCTCCGGACAGGCAGCAGGAGTAGCCTATCCGACTTCCAAGTTTGCGGTAAATGGGATGACGATTTCACTGGCACGGGAACTTGGCCCGAGAGGAATCCGCGTCAATGCGGTGGCACCGGGAATTACGGAGACGGATATGATGAAAGCGGTACCGAAAGAAGTGATTGATCCGTTGATTGCGCAGATTCCGCTCCGCCGTCTCGGGCAGCCGGAAGATATTGCCAACGCATTTGTATTTCTGGCATCAGAGGAAGCATCCTATATTACAGGAGTGATTCTGAGTGTAGACGGCATGAGCAGGGCATAGAGATGCTGATCTTGAAAAAGCGATTGTTTTAAATCAAAGCCGGCGGGAAACGAAATTCCCGGCGGCTTTGTCTGCGCATTTGCCGAAGAATGCAGATGAAAAGAGGAATTGCAGATTGCGAAAAAAAGCTGGATTTTTTTACCGATATGGATTATACTAAAAACAGTAATTATTATTTTTATCAGACATAACCGGAGGTTAGAGAATGAAAGCACTGAAACTAAGGGAGAATTTTTACTGGACAGGAATTGTAGATGCCGATCTGCGTGTATTTGACATTATCATGTACACAGAATTTGGAACAACATACAATTCTTACGTTCTGAAAACAGGGGACAAGACCATCCTCTTCGAAACTGCAAAAGAGAAATTTTTCGATGATTATCTGGAAAAACTCAAAGAAATTACCGATGTGGAGAGCATTGACTATCTTGTTGTAGAGCACACCGAGCCGGACCATGCAGGCAGTGTGGAGCGGCTTCTGGATCTGAACCCGGGCATGAAAATCATCGCTACAGGCTGCGCCCTTGGATTTCTGAAAGAGATCGTAAACAGAGACTTTACCGGAATTCCGGCGAGAGACAACATGACAATGAAGATCGGAGACCGTACGCTCCGTTTCCTCTTTGTACCGAACCTGCACTGGCCGGATACCATGTATACTTATATTGAAGAAGAACAGATTCTTGTTACCTGTGATTCATTCGGATCCCATTACGGATTTGACGATGTCCTGCTGAGCAAGGTGACAGACTGGGAAGGCTATATGAGAGCCACGAAGTATTATTACGATAATATTATCGGGCCGTTCAAGCCGTTCATGTTAAAAGCACTGGAAAGAGTGCGCGAGCTGGATATTTCCATGATCTGCACCGGACACGGACCGGTTATCGATGATAAGATTGACTTTATTCTGAATACCTACGAAGAGTGGAGCACAGTAGTCAATCCAAATCCGAAGAAAACGGTGATCATGCCATATGTCAGCGCCTACGGATATACCAAATCCCTGGCGGAAAAGATTGCAGAAGGAATCCGTGCAAGCGGGGATATCGATGTGCGGGCCTATGATATGGTAGAGGCTGATCAGGCAAAAGTACTTGAAGAGCTTGGATTTGCGGACGGTATTCTGTTCGGGTCTCCAACAATCGTCGGAGAAGCCCTGAAACCGATCTGGGATCTTACAACTTCCATCTTTGCGGGAACACACGGCGGAAAACTTGCCAGCGCATTCGGAAGCTATGGATGGAGCGGAGAGGCTGTGCCGCATCTGATCGAAAGATTGAAACAGCTGAATATGAAGGTGACAGAAGGATTCCGTGTACGGTTTAAACCAGACGAAAATCAGCTTCAGGATGCCTTTGATTACGGATTTAACTTCGGATGCCTTCTTCAGGAAAAAGAGAATCCAAAGAAGAAAAAAGGAGCAAGGACACTGGTAAAATGTCTTGTCTGCGGCGCTGTTTTTGATTCCTCCATTGACATCTGCCCGGTTTGTGGAGTAGGACCGGAAAACTTTGTGGAAGTGGAGGCGGAAGAGAACGAATTTTCCAATGACACAAAGAATTTCTATATCATTCTCGGAAACGGAGCAGCAGGCCACTATGCAGCAGAAGCGATCCGGAAGAGAGACCGTACCGGAACCATTACAATGATTTCCAATGAACCTTACCGGACCTACAACCGTCCGATGCTGACTAAATCCATCATGGCAGGTCTGAATGAAGAACAGATTGCGGTGGAAGACGCATCCTGGTACGAAGAAAATCATATTTACCAGATTCTTGGACACGAAGTAGTCAAAATCGATCCGGAAGCAAAAGAAGTACATCTGGATGACGGAAGCAAATATCATTATACAAAACTGATTTATGCACTGGGATCCGAATGTTTCATTCCGCCGATCAAAGGAGCGGACAAAGACGGAGTCATTGCAATCCGGAGGCTTTCCGATACAAAGAAAGTAGCAGAGAAATTAAAAGAGACAAAACACGCAGTTGTCATCGGCGGAGGCGTTCTCGGCCTGGAGGCGGCATGGGAACTCAAAAAATCCAGATGCGAAGTGACAGTGCTGGAACTGGCACCGGTACTGATGGGACGCCAGCTTGATAAAACGGCAGGAGAAATGCTCAAGAAGATCAGCGAAGGACAGGGAATCCAGATCCACACCGGCGTACAGATCGAAGCCATCGAAGGCGGCGAAAAAGCAGAAGGCGTACGCCTCGCTGACGGCACCGTGATCCCGGCTGAACTCGTTATCGTATCCTGCGGCGTAAGAGCAAACACCGCACTTGCAAAAGAAGCAGGCATTGAGACAGACCGAGCAGTGATTGTCAACGAGAAGATGGAAACAAACATTCCGGATATCTACGCATGCGGAGACTGCGCACAGTACGAAGGCATCAATTACGCCATCTGGCCGCAGGCAGTAGAAGAAGGAAAAACAGCCGGAGCACAGGCGGCAGGAGACGACAACACCTACAGCACCGTACCGGCAGCATTAAGCTTCCACGGCATGAACACCGCCCTCTTCGCAGCAGGCGATAACGGACAAAATCCGGACCTCATCTACAAAACCGTAGAATACAAAGACGAAGGAAAAAAACAGTACCAGAAATACTACTTCCTCAACAACCGCCTCTGCGGCGTCATCCTCATCGGAGACACCAGCCGCATGGCAGAAATGACCGAAGCATTAAAACATCACAGACAGTATAAAGAAATAATTAAATAATGCTAATTTTGGGGACGTGTTCCGATGCACCGGAACACGTCCCCAAAAAAATAACCAAAAAAACATCAAATCAACTTCTTTTTTTTGAATATAATGATGCATAGTATGATGATGAGAATGCAGAGTATGACGACGTTTCCATAGCCGTTGTCGAGCCCCGGCATGTTTTTGAAGTTCATTCCAAACCATCCGGTGATGAGGGTGAGCGGGAAGAAGATGGTGGAAATTACGGTCAGGAACTGCATGTTGTTGTTCTGCCGGGCATCGATCTGGGACTGGTAGGCTTCTTTAATCTGCTGTGCGTAATCCAACAGATGGTTTGTTTTACTCAGCAGCCGGTCGGCCCGGTCTCCGATCGTGCCAAAATACTTGAGATGCTTCTTGATAAAAAAGCCATTTTCATTCTCTTCAAGTGCGCGTCCAAGATCCATGATTTCATCATAATAGCTGCGGAATGTGAGCAGTTCGCGCCGCAGGGGAATCAGTTCGTGCTGAAAGTTTTTTACTTTTTCCTGTATGACATCCTCTTCCATTTGAAACAGTCGTTTTTCATAATTGCTCAGAATTTCCGGATCCAGACTGATAAACTCAGAAATATAATTATAGAGGAACCGTTCTTTTGTCTCCCCCTGATGTGCTTTCTTCTGCTGTATTCGATATATCAGCCGGTCGGAGAATCCATCATCATCTACGATTACGATATTATGACGATTGACAAAGAGGTAAATGCGGTATCTGCTTCCGAGGACATCTGCCAGTTTGGGAATGCAGAAAGTGCTTACGAGACATTCCTGCTGGGTTTCCAGTTTGCAGAACCGGATTTTGGATAAGGAAATTTCATTTTCATATATGATATTTGCCTGCTCCAGAATATCCGGAGCATGTTTGGAGTCTGTTACAAATATTGCAGGCTCCCGCGCTGTTTCCCATTCGGAAAATGGAATGGGAAGGAGTTGTTCTCCATATTGATAAATCATAAAATCACCTGTATTTCCTGTTTTGTTGTTTGATTATAAAAGTAACCTGTAAATAAAGTGCAAATATTATGTTAGATCTGTGTAAATCATTCCGAATCCTGATCCGGCTGCGGGCGATGGCTCCGGTCTGCCATGGCCTTGATGGATGAGGCGTACTCGGAAGGTGTCATTCCGGTTACCTTTTTAAACTGCCTGGAAAAATAGTGGATGGAGGTGTAACCGAGTTTTTCTGATATCTGTGTAAAATTCATCTGTTCGGTGCGTATCAGTTCCTTTGCAGCTTCGATCTTCATATTGGAAAAGTATTCGATGATGCCAAGACCGGATTTTTTGCTGAATATTTTCTGGAGCTGAGATCTTCCGATCAGATTGTCTTTGCAGATTGTTTCGATCGTGACCCTTCCGGAGAGGTGCTGGCCGAGGTAGGCAACGACCCGGTTAAAGACCTCTGTATCGATATTTTCTTTCATGGTCTTGTCCGGCTTGTCCGGCTTTTCTTCTGCCGGGGTGGAAAGATCGGAATATTTCCGGTAGAAATAGATCATCAGTTCCTCCAGATAAAGCTGAATCAGCTGGCCGGAAGCAGGAGGCTGAGAAGACTTTGGACGGAGCACTGTCTGATATGGATCGTCAAGCCGGCCCTCCAGAAAATTGCCGGCTTCTGTAATGATCCGGGCGAGCAGGCTCCTGGCAAAATCGTCGGTTCGTAAAATCTTTTTCCGGAAAAAGTTCATTATCGGGCTTTTTGAGGAAAAGGAGATAACGATCAGATTTGGCGCAATGCTTCCATTTGCCTTTACCCAGTGAAATTCATTCGGCTCGTGAAAAGCAATGTCCCCCTTTTTCAGTGTGTAGATCTGATCACCGGCGCCGATGGTGACTTCCCCTTTATCCACACAGACAAATTCCCAGAAATTATGAGATTCTCCAGGAAAAGAAAAAGTACTCATGTATTCAAAATAATGAAGGGAAAATAACTGGTCAATAAGCAGTTCTTTTCGAAAAGAAATTCCTTTATATGTCATCGCATCCATCGCCTTTCTAATTATCATACGCTATCGGTTTCTTCTTGTCTCCATCATAGCCCATTCCGGTATAAAATGTCAAAGCAAAAATGCAGATTGTACAAATGAAATCAAATATCAGACAAAGATTTTTCCTCGGTTTTATCATACAATGATGTCAGAAACAAAAAGCGTGAAGAGGAACGGAAAAGTTCTGAAAAAAATAAGGAGGTTTCGGATATGAAAAAACCAGTTTTAGTAATTATGGCAGCAGGAATGGGAAGCAGATACGGCGGATTAAAGCAGATCGACCCTGTTGATAAAGAAGGACACATTATCATGGATTTCTCTATCTTTGATGCGAAGCGTGCAGGATTTGAGAAAGTCGTATTTATTATTAAAAAAGAGAACGAAGCTGATTTTAAAGAGGCAGTAGGAAAGAGAATGGAAGAGATCATGGATGTTGCGTATGTATTCCAGGATCTGAATAACATTCCGGAGGGCTTCGAGGTGCCGGAAGGACGCGTGAAACCTTGGGGTACTGCACATGCTGTTTTAAGCGCCATCGATGAAGTGGACGGACCGTTCGCGGTTATCAATGCGGACGACTACTACGGACGCCATGCGTTTGAAGTGATTTACAACTATCTGACAACACACGAAGATGACGATAAATACCGTTACACGATGGTTGGTTACCGTCTGAAAAATACAGTTACAGACAATGGCCACGTGGCACGAGGAATCTGCGAGCTGGATGAGAACAAACAGCTTGTTGCAATTAATGAAAGAACACGCATCGAGAAGAGAGACGGAGGCATCGCCTACTCTGAAGATGATGGGGAAACATGGGTATCTGTAGATCCGGACACACTTGTATCCATGAATATGTGGGGATTCACAAGAAGTATTCTGGACGAGATCAAGGCAGGATTCCCGGCATTCCTTGAGAGTGGCCTGAAAGAAAACCCGATGAAGTGCGAATACTTCCTCCCGGCTGTTGTAAGCAAACTGCTTGGAGAAGAACGTGCAACAGTAACTGTTCTGGAATCGGAAGACAAATGGTACGGTGTAACTTATAAGGAAGACAAACCGGTTGTTGTAGCTGCCATTCAGGCACTTAAAGACGCAGGAGTATATCCGCAGAAATTATGGGAGGACAAATAGAGATGGCGCGTGTAAATAAAGTACAGATCGATGAAGCGATTGCAAATTTTCAATACGAAGGAATGCTGATTGATGAAAGACCGTACGGAAACGGACATATCAATGATACATTTCTTCTGACATTTGAGATTGCAGAGATGGGAAAGATCAAAGTGATTCTTCAGAGAATGAATAAAGAAGTATTCACAGACCCGGTAGCTCTGATGGAAAATATTATCGGAGTAACATCCTATCTGAGAAAGAAGATCATTGAAAACGGCGGAGATCCGGACAGAGAGACACTTAATGTTATTCCGGCCGTAGACGGTAAGCCGTACTTTGTTGACTATAAAGGAGAATACTGGCGTTCCTACAAATTTATCACAGATGCTTCCAGCTACGATCAGGTAGAAAAACCGGAAGACTTTTACCAGAGTGCATATGCATTCGGAAACTTCCAGAGACTTCTGGCAGATTATCCGGCAGACAGCCTGCATGAGACAATCAAAGGCTTCCATGATACAAAAGCAAGATTTGAAACATTTAAAAGGGCGGTAGCAGCGGATGTCTGCGGACGCGCAAAATATGTACAGGATGAAATCAATTTTGTTCTGGAACATGAGGACGTGGCAAATGTATTCGGAGAACTTCTGGAAAAGGGAGAAATTCCGCTTCGTGTTACACATAATGATACAAAGTTAAATAACGTTATGATTGACAACCTGACCGGAAAGGGCATCTGCGTCATCGACCTTGATACAGTAATGCCGGGTCTTGCGATGCATGACTTTGGTGATTCCATTCGTTTTGGTGCAAGTACAGCGGCAGAGGATGAACAGGATTTAAGCAAAGTATCCTGTGATATGAATCTGTTCGACGTATATGTAAACGGATATCTGGAAGGATGCGGCGGCAAGCTTACTCCAAGAGAAGTTGAGCTGCTTCCGATGGGTGCCAAAGTGATGACATTCGAGTGCGGTATGCGGTTCCTGACAGACTATCTCGAAGGCGATCATTATTTCAAGATCCACAGAGAAAACCACAATCTGGACAGATGCAGAACACAGTTTACACTGGTCAAGGATATGGAAGCAAAGTGGGATACAATGAACGAAATCGTGAAAAAGTATCAAA